>JBARRZ010000134.1:0-28219 GCA_049644465.1 Limnothrix sp. | reverse complement strand
TACTTGAGTAATGCCGGGGTGGGGGACGCTGCGTTCTACTGGGCCGACGAGTCCGCCAGTCTGTGCTTCTGCGCCTTGGGAATATTGACGGGCGAGCTGGGCAAATTCTTCTTCGCCATCCAGCAGTCGAAAGTATAATTCTTGGGCAATGCCGCTATCGTCAGTTCGAATCAGAGAATAAATAATTCGGTCTAGCTGGCTTTTACGCTCGACAAAATAGGGTTCGAGATTGTCGCCCCAGCGACGCTGTTTGAATTTTGTAATCATCAACGGGCGGGAGGCGATCGCCGTCAATTGGTCGAATTGTAGACCGTTTTGCTGAAACCAAGCCTTTAATTCTGCTTCTGACTTGACTGGAAGCTGTTGGGTAAATTGATCAACGGCCCCTTGGATTTCTTCTTGGGTGCAGTCGAGATCTGGGGTGGTGGCGATCGCCTGATCGATGATCATTTCCTGAACGAGACGCGGCAAAAGCTGATACTGAGCGAGTAATGGGATTACCTGTTCATTTTCTAGAACTTTTTCTCCGACCTGAACTTGCAGCGACATAATCAATTAACGGCACAACAGCAACGCACTAAAATTCAGTACATCTCAGCTTACCACTTGTTTTTTGATTGCTGATTTTTTGATTGCTAATTGTTTCAAGCTAGTTTAACAATTATTATTTTTATGAATGTCTTTTGTCTTGATTCCGACATCAATTTTGTGGAGATAGTTTAATAACTTGCTGTGTCAAAAAAGATGGCGATCGCCGCGTAACTCTATCAGGAATAGCAAAATTTTCGGCGACATGGGCTTGACCGACGAATACTAAAATCTGCGTAGCGGGATATTGGCTTGCATAGGTGGCGATCGCCTCGGCCATCGTTTCATCCCAAAGAATTTGTGCCGCGACAAAATTATCAAGTACTTGACTTTTGCCATAATTATTTTCGGCGTGTTCCCGAAAGCTTTCTTTGATCTGCTCAAGATAAATTTCGTTTGTAAAGTCGAGATTTTCCCTAGCTGGAATGTAGCGATAATCTTGTTGCTCTAAACTATCCAACCCGTTAACTGCCACTTTGTTGGTAATTTCAGCAGGCGTATTTAAAGCAATTAAGGGCAAATGATGAGCCTGAGCAAAGCGAAGTAGCGGCGCATAATATTCCCATTCAAAACCCCAACGGCTGTCATATTCGCTCAATTTGCGTAGTTCGGTTTCGGTGATGCCACCAGCGATATATTGGTCTAGATAAGGCTGAAACGGTCGCTGAAACATTTCAAATCCTAAGGCCAGCGTCTGATTTTCTCGGTACAGATTGGTCAGAATCTCAAATTCTTGTTCGTGATCTGCCGGATGGTCATGAATTTCGCCGAGGTAAATGATTTGTGCCTTGTTAAGCGTTTCGATCGCGACTGGATTTGTGCTTGTTTCTAGGGCGATCGCCAGACTCATCGGCGCGATCCAGAGTACAAAAGCAACAAACGCGGCACAGAAAAATTTCATAAACACAATAAATTCTTTAAAGTTTGCGGGCTAGTGTCAAACCATCGGCGATCGCCAAAACACTAATTGAGACTCGTGGATCTTCGTAAAGCGCCTGATTAAACTGCCGAATACTTTCCGTCCGTTTATCCTGATCATCAGGATCTGCCACTCGTCCAGACCACAGCACATTATCAATTGCTATCACACCACCGGCCCGCAATAACGTCAGCGACTTCTCAAAGTAATTAATGTAATTGCGCTTATCCGCATCAATAAACGAGAAATCAAAGGTTCCCGCCTCGCCATTCGCAATCAATCCATCGAGGGTATCGAGAGCCGGAGCCAGTTTAAGCTGAATTTTTTCTGAAATGCCAGCCTTTTGCCAATATTTTTGGGCAATCTCAGTCGCGCGCGGATCACGGTCACAAGCGACAACATAGCCCGATTTTGGTAATGCTAAGGCCACCACGAGCGAGCTATACCCCGTAAACACACCAATATCTAACGTCTTCTGCGCGCCCATCAATTGCACTAGCCACGCCATAAATTGACCTTGCTCTGGCGCAATCTGCATCACTGCGGCAGCGTGTTGTGCCGTGACATCCCGTAATTCTTTTAAGACTGGGTGCTCGTTTAACGAAATAGCCAATATATATTGATAAAGGCTTTCCGTTAAATTTAGAAATTTACTATTCATCGACAGCCTTGATTAATCGTCAGCTAGAAATAGCTGGTAAGCGATATAGCCGCCAATACCCAATGCTGCAACGACTACAACGGAAACCACTAATTTCAGGATCATGCTGAGGATAGACAAGCCCAACACCATCGTTACGGCGATCGCCGCGACCTTCGCCACAGTGGGTAAGCTTTCGAAGGTCTTTTGCAGAGCCTCTAACGGATTTTTTGTTTGAGTTGCAGAAATATTTTGAGTCGGACGGGGCGTATCTTTTGTCACTTCAGCCTCTAAAGCCTTCAGTTTTTGGCGCATTTCTTCGGAGTTGCTCATAGAACTTTGGGAAATTAATTCACCATCAAGCGTTGCCTTGATAGTAGCTAAATTTTGGGGCAAATATCGAGGGTGGATTTCGCGGTATTGTCAGTGGTTTTGAAAATACTTAAAAGATTGCTTTTCCAGAAAGACCTGATTTTGCGATATATACTTTACAATTTGTTATGAACCGACGCGAATCTAAACAGGAGCTATTCCCCTATGTTGAGACTTGAGCACATCCGCAAAATTTACCCTACAGGCGAAGTTCTCAAGGACGTTAACTGGGAAGTGAAAGCAGGAGAACGCGTTGGCTTGGTGGGCGTTAACGGCGCGGGTAAGTCCACACAAATGAAGATTATCATGGGTGAAGTTGAGCCGACTCAAGGGGAAATTGTTCGCCCTAATGACCTCAGAATTGCCCACTTGACTCAAGAATTTGATGTTGTCCCAACTCGCACAGTGCGTGAGGAAATGTGGACAGTGTTTGTCGAAGCGAATCAGTGTCAGGAAATGATCAACGAAATTCAGCGGCAAATGGAGCAGCCAGACGCGGATCTCGATGATCTGATTAACCAGTTGGATCGAGCGCAACGCAAATTTGAAGGTTTGGACGGTTATCGTCTGGAATCAAAAATCGAAAAGATTTTACCGGAAGTGGGTTTTCAAGTAGAGGACGGCGATCGCCTCGTGAGTTCCTTTAGTGGCGGTTGGCAAATGCGGATCAGTTTGGGCAAAATTTTGCTCCAAGACCCCGACATTTTGCTATTGGACGAGCCAACAAACCATCTCGATCTTGAAACCATTGAATGGCTCGAAAATTATCTGCGGAGTCTCACTACACCGATGGTAATCATTTCCCATGACCGGGAATTTTTAGACCGTCTTTGCACCAAAATTGTTGAAACAGAACGCGGTGTTTCTACTACTTATCTCGGCAACTATTCACAATATTTACTACAAAAAGAAGAAGGCAAACAAGCCCAACAATCCACCTTCGAACGACAACAGAAAGAGCTGGCAAAACAACAAGAATTTGTCGAAAAATTCCGTGCCAGCGCAACTCGCAGTACCCAAGCGAAAAGTAGAGAAAAGCAACTAGACAAAATTGAGCGTGTAGAAGCACCAGTTAGCGATATGCGGACGCTCAAATTTAAGTTCCCGCCTGCACCGCGCGGTGGTCAGATTGTGGCGAGCATTAAAGATCTCTCCCACACTTATAACGACAAACTGCTATTCCTTGGTGCAAGTCTTGATATCGAACGTGGCGATCGCATTGCCTTTTTAGGTCCCAACGGTTGTGGCAAATCTACACTGTTGCGCTTCATCACAGGCAGCGAAGAGCCAGAAGACGGCAACGCAAAATTTGGTGAACACAACATTATCCCCGGCTACTTCGAGCAAAACCAAGCTGAAGCACTTGACCTCAAAAAGAGCGTGATCGATACCATTCACGATGAAGTCCCCGACTGGGAAAACCGCGAAGTCCGGACGCTGCTGGGTCAATTTTTGTTTAGCGGTGATACTGTCTTTAAAAATGTAGAAGCACTTAGTGGCGGTGAAAAAGCTCGTCTCGCTCTTGCGAAAATGTTGTTGGCTCCAGCAAACTTTTTGATCCTTGATGAGCCGACAAACCACCTTGATATTCCAGCGAAAGAAATGCTTGAAGATTCTCTAAAGGAATATGACGGCACTGTGGCGATCGTTTCTCATGATAGATACTTTATTTCTCAAGTTGCGAACAAAATTGTCGAAATTCGGGATGGTGAATTAATTATTTATAACGGCGATTATCATTATTATTTGGAAAAAATTGAGCAGGAAAAAGTAGCTGAGAAGGCTCGTGTTAAAGCCGAACAAGAAGCCGCAAAAAAAGCAGCTAAGAAAGCTAAAAAAGAAGCAAAGAAATCTTCTAAAAAACAGACAACTGCAACTCACTAAATCAAAAATAGTTCATGTTTTATCAACCTCCATTTTTGTTGCGCTCCGGCATAGCAATGACTGTTTATGCAGCTTTTGGTGCGGCTTCTCGGTGGGAAAAAACGTCAAAAAAACAGGCTATTCCTTATCGTGAGCATATTTTTACTGGGGCAAATAAGACACCTATTTTTGGCTTACTAGCCCAGCCACCCAAATCGAAAGGGACGATTGTTGCCACTTATGGCATTACGGGGACGATAAAGGATCAGTGGTTTTTGCAAGCTCTGGCAGAAAAAGCTTATCAAGCGGGCTATGGGGTGCTGATTTTTGATTGGCGTGCCCATGGTAAGACGGCTGAATTATCTCCGAATTTAACGAGTGATGGACTGTTTGAAGGGGAAGATTTTGTTCGTTTAGCGGCACAAGGAAAAAAGTTGGGGTTGAAGGCTCCGTTCTTTTTCTCTGGCTTTTCTCTGGGTGGTCAGTTGGCATTGTGGGGCTTAAAAAAAGCGCAAGAAATGGACTTGAAAGCGTTGGGTTTACGAGCAGACGATATTTTGGCTGGAGCTGTAATTTGTCCGAGCTTAGAGTCGCACCGCTCTTTGGTTTATTTAGAACAGCATCCGGTTAAAAAATATTTTGAGCAGGCGATCGCCAAAAATTTGCAAAAGTTAGCATGGAAACTGCACGAATATTATCCTGATAAATTTGCGCCAGAGATCATTGAAAAAGCAAAAACGATTCGTGATTTTGATAAATATTTAGTTATTCCGCCCCTCGGATTTGCCACAACAAAAGACTATTACGATGCGACTAGTCCAATCTATTTTTTGGAACAGCTAAAGAGACCAACTTTTATCCTTTATGCCAAAGATGATCCTTTATTTGAGCCAGCATTGGTTAGTGATTTGAAGTCTGTTACGGCCAGCAATTCATATTTAAAAACTCACATTACAGACCATGGTGGACATGTCGGTTACATTAGCGATCGCCACTGTCAAAAGCATTGGGGAGATACCGATCCTTGGTGGGGATGGCAAAGAATTTTAGAGTGGTTTGATTCTCAGGCTGAAGAGTGGAAAATAAGGCAAAAAGACTCTCATCTATCTATTAGTTGATCCTTGATTTATAGGATAATCACTAAATATTTTCCATAACAAACCATGGTGCATTATGATTGATTCTCCCTAAAACATTGACAGGTTGCTTGTCATCTAACTGTTCCAGCCATGATTGAATTTGAGAATTCAAAGTAATGGATTGCAACGTCATTTTAGGCTCATCTAGACTAATTAAAAATGCAGATTGTCCCATTTTCTCAATCGTTCCAGAGTAAGGCTTTGCTTGAGGTGTTAATTTTGGCTGAAAACCTTTGCAGGGGCAAACTCCGTCTTTAGGGTACTGCTCTGGATGATCAAGATAAAATCGCTGCCATTTTAGCCATTCTGGGTGTTCTAACGGCAAATTATACAGAGGAATTATCGCCGCAGGTGCTTGGGGATCTGTTAATAGCTTCTCTTGTAATTCTCGGATTGAAATATGGCGTGGCGACTGATTATTCTGAATGGCGATCGCCGCTGCTTGTCCAGCTGCTTGCCCAGTATTTAAAACGCAGGGTTGCAGACGGGTAGAACCATTAGCAATGTGAGACACAGCAGTGTTTTTTTCACAGACAATTAGCCCTTCTATCGTAGCAGGAATTAAAACAGAAAATGGCAACGTAAATGGTGTGCCAGTCCAGCGTCCACCCCACTGAATTGATTTTGGTGTAAGCGGAAATTTGAAGTCTGGATAATGATGATCATTTGCGTAATTACCAAGGGCGATCGCCGTAACTTCTCCTTTTTCATTGATTGGTAACGGAGCAACTTTGCCATCGGGTAAAAGCTGTTGCTCGATGAATGTTTCTCGGCCAATAATTCGACGGCTTTCTCGAAAATATGGCATTAAAGCAAAACTACCATCGCCTAATTCATGGGAAAAAATATTAGTCGCTAAACCATATTTACCATTCGATTCGCGATGAATGTGATCGGCAAAAGCAAAACTATGCGCTTGGGCATCTTTGTAAAAATCTGGACGAGTGACTGGATCAAGCAAACGATTGGCATCTAGGCCGTAATCATTGCCGGCGATCGGCCAATTCAGCATAAATTTACCGTCCGGCAACCCACCATATTTCATGAAAAAGTCAAGGTCACCCTCCTGCCAAGCACCTTTGAACTTTGTGTAATCGCTGTAGCCGGTGGGCGGCTTTTCGCCATTTTCTTGCATATAGAAAACCCATGTCGGCGATTGCACTGGATAGGTTTCTGTCATCACGTTTGCTGCTAGGGGAGCGCTTGGCTCATTGAAATTTTCAGCCCAATCCCAACCCCATCGGTGTGGCAAGTCACCCAACGCCAAAATATCTCCCAACTCCGTGCCATCTACGATCAAGTCGGCATAAATTAAATAATCTTGGAACCGGACAGAAATCAGGCGATCGCCCTTCTTTCCCACCTCAAGCGGAACCTGTCCGACAAGCCACTGCAAACTTTTTTCCGCCGCCACCCAATCCGCAAAAATTTGTGCGCCGACCCTCGGATCGAACGTAAACATACTGACCCAACTATGATCCAAACCACCTTTTTGCCGTCGCTGCAATTCCCGCAGAAACGCGCCCCACATCCCAGTCTGCCAAGCATCCAGCTCATTCCCATCCGGCGCAGAAACCCCCGCCGCCGTGAGCATGCCTCCCAGCCAGCCAAACTCACTCACAAGAATCGTCTCGACACCATTACGAGCACACTGCAAAGCCGCCGCCGTACCCCCTGTACCACCACCAACGACCAAAACTTTTGTGTGTAACGTTTCCATTGCCAAACCTTTTCCTGCCAGTACCGCCCTTGATTTTAACGGCAGCAGTCAAATTTTCAGCGCAACCAATCAACGAGCATTGCTTTACTCATCAATATCTAGTTCAGCTTCAGCTTTCTTTTCCATCAGCTCTAACCAGTCCGTACCGATGCGAATTGTAAAATCAGAGTCAATGGAGCCAGTCGAAGATGCCTCAACCCGACCAGTACCAAGCGTTTCCAGCAGCAAATAGGCCGTTTCCAAATCACCCTTCTGGGCAATGATTAGCGTTTTTTCTAACACTTCACCATAATCGCCAGTGAGATACGTATTAGTAAAATCTTCTTCGTTTAAATAGCGAGATACTTCCTGCGCAATGCTATTTTCTCCCGTTGCATTCTGGATAGCGATGCGCAATCTCTGGGGAGCAATTTCTGAAACACGACCATCTCCAAGAACCTGTAGCGGCGGCTCTACCCCAAAAAACTCTGCCATTACCTGATTTTTCGCTCTATTTGCAATAATCCAGTAACTGCTGTTGTATTCACCCACTTCACTAAACCGCCCCGGCAACATCACCATATTGAGATTTTCTTTATTGAGCTGCCGCGAAAAGTTTGTTAATGCCAACATTTCTTCCCATGTCAAATTGGTGTCAATGTGTTGCTGCAATAGCTGAATCAAGCCGGGTAAGCGGGGAATAATTGTCGGTGACTGCACTTTTTCTCTTAATGCTTTGAGTAAAACCTGTTGCCGCTGAACTCGGCCGATATCACCATATTCATCATTCCGAAAGCGAGCAAATTGTTCTGCTTGCTCTCCATCTAACACCTGCCAACCTTTTTCGAGATCAATTTCTAGATCTTGCGTTTGGTCTACGTATTGCATATCAGTGGGCACAAATACGTTTACACCACCGACTGCATTGACTAGTTCTTTGAAGGTGTCTGTGGTAACCCGTACATATCGATCAATCGGTACGCCATTGAGGGTATTACTTACTACTTCTGTTGCTAGCTCACCACCGCCTCGAACGTTGGCATCATTGACTTTCGTTAGACCAACGTCGGGGATCAAAACCTGACTATCTCTCGGAATGGAGAGCATATTCACTTGCTTGTCTGTCGGGTCAAATCGCACGAGTAGCATGGTGTCACTACGGCCGCCAAAAGCTTCTGCTGTGCTTTCTGCGCCTTCAACCCGATCAATGCCCATGACCAAAACATTAACGGGACGACCGAGACTGTAGCTCCCTAGTTGCTGCAAACCGTCTTCTTTGAGACTTTCTAGGGAGCTTGGGAGAAAAGGTAATAGAACTTGGGATAGGGGGGTATAAAGGGCGATCGCCGTACCGATAGCAGCAGAGAAAATCGTTGTCCCCATAAAACCAGCGCCCCAAAAAAAACCCTTCAAAGCAAAAGGCAGAGGCTTCTTTTTCCCAACAGACTGCGGGACATCCGGCGTCAGGACTGGAGTCGTCGTACCAGTACTCTTCATCCCTTCTTTTCCGTCCCCGATCCCGATATCTTCACCACGAACCATACATTCTGTCTCCTAGGGACGCTGATTCAAATTCCCCTAGTGAAATTTTAAAGGGAGAATTGACGATTACCTAATACTTCACTTCATCACTTGACAACATCTTTCCTTAAACTTTTATAAAAAAGCTCTCCCCCCCAAGCACTCACGTAAACTTTTGCCACAGCCCTAGCCAATCCAAACCAAAGCTAACCTAGAATCTAAACCTCACAACGCAGTAAACTAAAAACCTGCACTCGTGTTCTTGGTCGTGACCCCAGACCTCACACTCAAAAATTTCCTTAGAACACTCACAATGTTAAATCCTAATTTAGACACCGTAGAACTAACAAAGGATGACTACGAACGCTATTCTCGGCATCTTATCTTGCCAGAAGTGGGCGTAGATGGACAAAAACGGCTCAAAGCAGCCAGCGTCCTTTGTATCGGTAGTGGTGGTCTTGGCTCCCCATTACTGCTCTATCTCGCTGCCGCAGGCGTTGGTCGGATCGGCCTTGTCGATTTTGACGTAGTTGATTTTTCAAACCTACAACGACAAATTATCCACGGCACCTCATGGGTCGGCAAACCTAAAATCGAATCAGCAAAACATCGGATTCTAGAAATTAATCCCTTTTGCCAAGTCGATCTTTTCGAAACACAGATCACCTCAGCCAACGCCCTCGACATCATTAAAGATTACGATATCGTCGTTGACGGTACAGATAACTTCCCCACCCGTTATCTAACCAACGATGCCTGCGTTCTCTTGGATAAACCCAATGTTTACGGCTCTATCTTCCGTTTCGAAGGGCAAGCAACTGTCTTTAACTACGAAGGTGGCCCCAATTATCGCGACCTTTACCCAGAGCCACCACCACCAGGCATGGTTCCTTCTTGTGCAGAGGGTGGCGTTCTTGGCGTTCTCCCCGGCATTATCGGTACAATCCAAGCAACGGAAACAATTAAAATTATCCTCGGGGCAAAGAATACCCTGAGCGGTAGATTGTTGCTTTTTAATGCTCTAGATATGAAGTTTAGAGAGTTAAAGTTACGTCCCAATCCTGAGCGTCCAGTAATTGAGAAGCTCATTGATTACGAACAATTTTGTGGTATACCCCAAGCCAAAGCAGCGGAGGCAGAACAGCAAAACGCCATGGATGAAATGACAGTGACCGATCTCAAAGCATTGCTTGATAGCGATGCGGATGATTATGTACTAATCGATGTACGCAATCCTAACGAGTACGATATCGCCAAAATCCCCGGTGCGACGTTGATTCCTTTACCGGATATTGAAGATGGTAATGGTGTTGAGCAGGTGAAAGAACTGGTGGGTGATAAGAAACTAATTGCTCACTGCAAAATGGGCGGGCGATCGGCCAAAGCCCTCGGTATTCTCTCGGAAGCAGGTCTCTCTGGCACAAACGTCAAAGGTGGCATCCGTGCTTGGAGCGAAGAAGTTGATTCCAGCGTGCCAACCTACTAGGTTCGCTACAGCCTCATTAGACTCTCGATCTAATTGTGATTGATCTTTTATTCCCGCTCTACGCGGGTTTTTTATTGCCTCATTTTTTGGTGGTTGATTGGAGTGTGATGGCAAAACAAAACCCCTCAGTACTAGTGAGGGGCAAGATAAATAACAAATTAACTTTCAAGAAGCTAAATGACTGGCTGAATAATTAGTACAACCAACTTTTTAGACGGCGAGCGACTTGGGGCCTGCGCAATTTACGCATTGCCTTGCTTTGAATCTGCCTCACACGCTCACGGGAAAGATTGAACATACCGCCTACTTCTTCGAGGGTGCGGGGCTGTTCGGAAGAGAGTCCATACCTAAGGGCAATGACTTCTTTTTCGCGGTCTGTCAGCACGTCACCGAGTACATCCCATAACTCCTGACGCATCATGGCTTCACTCATACGTTCTTCGGGGAGCTGGAGGCCATCGTCTTCGAGTAAATCGACGAGTTCTGTGTCTTCGCCTTTCCCGACGCGATGGTTAAGTGAAAGGGATTGCCTCCTAAGCTGCATTAGGTGATGCAGTTGGTCGGCGGAAATGTCTAGCTCTTTGGCGAGTTCAATTTCTGTGGGATTGCGCTGCAATGTCTGCTTGAGGGTTCGTTGTGCTTTTTTCAGTTTGTTGAGCTTTTCAACGATGTGAATGGGCAAACGAATGGTGCGGGCATCGTTGGCGATCGTCCGGGTAATGGCTTGGCGAATCCACCAGTAGGCGTAGGTTGAAAATTTGTAGCCTTTGTTGGGATCGAATTTTTCTGCGGCACGGTTCAGGCCGATCGCCCCTTCTTGGATGAGATCAAGGAACGGTACGCCACGATTGAGATAGCGTTTGGCGATGGATACAACGAGACGCAGGTTGGAGCGAATCATTTTTCGCTTAGCGACGCGGCCTTTGTACAGCTCGGCATTGAGCTTTTTGACGCTACCAACGTTGAGGGCTTCGGCCCATTCTTCTTTACTCGGCGATCGCCCCAACTTTTCTTCGAGGTCTAATTTGCACTGTTCAGCATCATTTAGGAGCTTGACACTATGGGCTAGCTGAATCTCTTCATCAGCCTTGAGGAGCGGATAGCGAGCCATTTCTTTGAAAAAAGCGCCGACTGTATCTTCACTACGACTCCGAGAGGCGCGCAAACTACTCGCAACAGCATCTAGGTCAGAATATTCAGCTTCTACTAATGGGCTAGGCGCTTCTTCAGAAATATCTATTAATTCGCTATTCTTGGGAGAATCTTGAGGGTTTTCAGTATCTGTGGAAAGGGTTTCTAGAGGGGTGGTTGTATCGAACATAATCCTACAAATTGTTGGACAAAATCAAAAGCAAGCTGGTTCCGAAGAACGGAGATTAGCAATCTTTTGGTGAGATTAAATTTTCCAGAGAATAAACTGCATAAAGTGGAGGAGCAAGGACAAAACTTAGTACAAAGAGATTGCTAGGAATTGGTTTAAAGCTGTTATAGCTTTAAAAGCCTACAGATTGTAAAGAAGCTTTTAATAAAACTAAATAAGTTCTGGTTGATATCAAAGATAATACCCAGAGAATATCCAAATCTATCCAAACTTCACTGTTCTGACTTTGGGCAATGTAACAGTTTCTGCGAGTTCGTATGGTTTAGTTAAATACAAAATTAAGATTTACAGCGATTGCTAATTGAACTTGGGGTCAAGCTTATATTTCTTTTTACTTCGCTTGTAAAGGGTTTGTAGTACTGGATTTTCGAAGCATTAATAGTGCTTATATATTTAATTTTCCTGAGCCTAATAGTATTACTAGCAACTCTGTTATTCGTAAAGGGTGATAAGTAAATTTATGAGTTTACTTACATGAAAGTACGCTCTCATAATTACTTTGGCTTTTCACTCTGTCAGAGGTTGCATATAGCTAAAGATAATTGCATTGCGTTGAATTGATAAAAAATCATAGGGTATAGTTTGATCCCGTCGTGGTTGGAGGAAGAATTTGGTTAGTCAGCTTTCTTTGGTGGAAGTTTTAGTTGATTGCACTTACACGCAAGGATTGTTTACTTATTCCATTCCTCTGGGTTTGGGGGTCGATCCGGGTGATATTGTCTCGGTCAGATTTGGGACGCAACAGCTAGGGGCGATCGCCATTCGTTTAACGCCAGATCTCCCTGTAGGACTTGATCCCCAACAGGTGCGTCCGGTAGAAAGTATTATTGCCAAAGATTTTTTTTCGCCCCATTATTGGCAACTTTTGTTGCAGGTGGCGGATTATTATCAAACCAAGCCGATGGGCGTGATCAAAATGGCGCTACCATCGGGGCTGTTACAGCGATCCCAGCCTCGAGTGAGGTTAGTTAATGGACCAATTGCTGAAGCGCAAAAAGTTGGCTTACCGCCGATCGTCTTGCAGATTTTGGCTTTGCTCGAAGGTGCTTCAAAAGACGGATACAGTACAAAATACCTGACAAAACAGGTTAAATCTGCGGCACAGGGGATCGAGTTTCTCCAAGCAAAAGGATGGGTCGAACGGTATCTCAAGACACCGCGCACTGCGCAAATTCAGCAAAAGAAAACTGTTACTTATATCTCTTATCAGGAAAAACTTACGAAGCGCCAGCAAGAGGTACTGCAAATTCTGCGTCATGAGGGCGGGGAAATGTGGCTGGATGAGTTGGTTGGGGTCGCCAAAACGACAGCGGCAACGGTACAAAGGATGGCAAATTTGGGGGCTGTGGCGATCGCCGCGCGGGAAAAATTACGGTTACATCAGTCGCCCAATCAAGATTTAGACCAGAAAAAACAGTTAACATCGGCACAAAAAAATGCAGTCGAGACGGTTAATCAAGTTCAGGGTTATGCAGAAGTGTTGCTCCATGGGGTCACGGGTTCGGGCAAAACTGAGGTTTATCTACAGGCGATCGCCCCGATTTTAAAGAAAAAGCAATCTGTTTTAGTCCTTGTCCCAGAGATTGGCCTCACCCCTCAATTAGTAGATCGCTTCCAATCACGTTTTGGCCATCAAGTTTTGACCTACCACAGCGGTTTATCCGAAGGAGAACGCTACGATACTTGGCGGCAAATGTTGCGCCCCGATAGTCAGGTGGTGATCGGTACAAGGTCAGCCGTTTTTTCGCCCTTGCCCAATTTAGGGATGATTATTCTCGATGAAGAACATGACAGCAGCTACAAAGAAGACCAGCGATCGCCCCATTATCATGCTCGCACCGTTGCCCGCTGGCGTGCCCAACAAGAAAAATGTCCGCTTATTTTAGGCTCTGCAACGCCGGCCCTAGACACTTGGCAAAACTTTCACCCACCCAAAAACACCGAATATCACTATCTCTCATTGCCCGAAAGAATCCAGTCGCGTCCACTGCCCCCTGTCGAAATTGTTGATATGCGCCACGAACTGAGGGCAGGGAATTATTCACCCTTTAGCAAATCTCTTGAGAAGGTGATCGCCCGAATTAGCGAAACCGATGAACAGGGCATTTTATTTGTTGCTCGCCGGGGACATAGCACCTTTGTTTCCTGTCGTAGTTGCGGTTACAAAATGACCTGCCCCTACTGTGATGTCGCCCTCTCCTATCACTACGTGCGAGAAGGGAGCGCCCAAATTTTGCGCTGTCACTATTGCAACCACAATGAACGCCAGCCAAAACTTTGTCCGGATTGTGGTTCATCGGCGTTTAAGTTTTTTGGCAACGGAACCCAAAAGATTGCGCAAGCATTAAAACAGAACTTCCCAAACTTGCGCTGTCTTCGTTTTGATAGTGACACTACTCGTCGCAAAGGAGCACATCGAGATTTATTAGGGCAATTTACGCGGGGCGAAGCTGATATTTTGTTGGGTACGCAGATGCTCACCAAGGGTTTAGATATTGCCCAAGTGACGCTGGTGGGGATTATTGCAGCGGATGGTTTATTGTTTCAAAGTGGTTATCGAGCGGCGGAACGGACATTTCAAACGTTGACACAAGTCGCTGGTCGAGCGGGTCGGGGTGAGATGCCGGGGCAGGTTATTTTGCAAACCTATTCACCAGAGCATCCTGTTATTCAGGCGGTCAAAACCCATGACTATGCGGCTTTTTCTCAACAAGCTTTGGCGGAACGCGAAGAGTTGAACTATCCGCCTTTTGGCAAATTGGTCTTGCTGCGTTGCACTGGTGAGAATCAGGCTTTGGTGGAAAAAACAATTGAGGCGATCGCCGATCATTGCTGCAAGATTATTGGGGCAGATACCGAAATGTTGGGGCCAGTTCCGGCAAATATTTTGCGCATAGCAGGGCGTTACCGTTGGCAAATTGTACTGAAATTTCCAACTCCCGATGCCGCAATTCCAGACCTGACTTTTTTACGACAATATTGCCCCAGTCAAATCAACTTGAGCATCAACGTCGATCCGCTATATATCGACTAGCCTAGAATTAAACCAAATTAAGCTGAGATTTTCATACTAATATCTAGCCATGGCGCGCGGGTGATGGTGGCGCTGGTGGAGATGTAGTCCACGCCAGTTTCCGCCACACAGCGGAGTGTCTCAAGGGTAATATTGCCCGACGCTTCTAATTTGATGCGCAGATTTTTTTGCTTAAGCTGCGGGATCAACTCTTTCATCATCGCGACAGACATATTATCCAGCATCACAATATCTGCGCCTTCTGTAACTGCTTCTATTGCCTGTTCTGGTGTCTCGGCTTCGACCTCAATCGCCAGTGGATAGGGCATACTTTCACGCACGGCGGCGATCGCCTGAGCAATTCCCCCACCCGCTTGAATGTGATTATCTTTGATCATGATGGCATCGTCCAAACCAAACCGATGATTTTGGCCGCCACCTACTTGCACCGCATATTTTTCTAAAAGTCTTAAACCCGGTGTCGTTTTTCGAGTATCCACTAATCGTGTTGGTAAATCGGCAATCAATGCCGCATACTGTGCCGTCGTCGTAGCGATCCCGCTGAGGCGCATCAATATATTTAACGCGACCCGCTCGCCCATCAACAAAATATCAAGCGGGGCTTCAATCGTTGCAATTAAAATCTTCGGTGAACCAGCACAACCTTCAGCCAACTGGATATCCAATTTAACTGACGAGTCCAATAGCCAAAACACCCGCTCTACAAACGGCAAACCAGCAACAACACCATCAGCCTTTAAAATTAATTGGGCTTGACCGATGGGAGCTTGTCGCTGGCTAAATAATGATTGAGTGGTGCGATCGCCGCGCCCGATATCTTCCTGTAACCATCGCTGTAAAAGCGGATCGATAACAATCCAAGGCGGCAAACTTGCAACCGCTTTAGGCATTCTCATCAGCCTTGTCACTACCGGAAGCATTATACAAATTGTCTAGTCTCTGCCTAGCATCTTCCACATCCAGAGAACGCACGACTAATAAAGGTTCATTAATTGGCCGACCCATTTCATCAATCATTTCAGGGTGAGGCGTGGGGCGAGGCCGCTGCGATTGTGCCGAACTGTTGGCCTGAAAATTTGGATACATTCTTGTTTCACTGCTCAACATTATAAAACTACGCACTAAATTGACAGCCGCAACAGTCGCAATAATTCCAAACGCCAAAATAAAGAAAAAATGAAACATTGGTCTAAGTATCCCTCGCTCCAATAACAGTCGCTGGACGGACTTGATTTTTGGGTTATTCTTTATTATCCCGAAAATTTACTGTCTTGCAAAGGGCGATCGCCGAAAACAGTGCAAAAACACCGAAAAATTTGCCAAAAAACAAAGAAAAGGCAGATCGCTCCGCCTTCCCTCTCTAACTATTTACTTACCTTTTTAGAACAGCAAGCAAACTTGTCTCCTAGATCAAAAGCCATAGCTCCAGCGTGCACGATAGCCCCGCGCGTCAATGTGTGTAAAACAGCTAGCACTAGCAATACCGCCGCGACTGCCCCACCATGGCTCCAGCATTCTGTTTACCTTTGGTGGTGAGATTCCAGCAACAACAAAATCAACCGCATCGCCCACCATGTGACGAGAGCGCTTAGACCCACCAACCGCACGGTTACTCGCTGGATCACGATACCAAGAGTTGACTGTGATCGGTCTTGCACCCACAAACTCACGGACTTCTTCCATGACCTTGGCAATCTTGATAATATTTTTAGTCACAGAGGCATCTACAGGAATTCGGCTACCATTTTTTGTCGCTTCAGCCCAGCTAAAATTACCATTCGGAATAATCGGCTGACAAAGATAAACACTGCCATGACCGGGTAAGGTGATTTTCCTGCCTGAATAAGATTTGCTGATTTTGATGGTCTTTGGATCCGGTTGATCATTAGGCTTGTTACCGGGTTCGTTGCCATCGATCGTGACATGAGGCGGATAAAGAAACCAAGTTGTGCGATTTTTTGGCCCTAAAAAAGTATCTTTAAGCGCAACCTTAACGTGACCATTGACCAAGCCCATGTCGTAAGAGTGAATGGGAAATTCTTTGCCATCGTCAATAAGAACTTTTTGATCCTCACTTAGTTGCGAACCTTGTTTTGGTTCTTCTTTGAAGTAAGTTTCGACCGTGACTTTAAGCTTGATATCAGACATTAGATTTTGCACCTCATGCTTTAGACACATTTTAACAATATCAAGCCTCTTCAAAATTGAGCATTTTTGGAGGACTGTGCAAAGAAATTGCAACATTATTAAGCTTTGATTTCAAAGCATTGATAATTTTGCCTTGTAAAAGTGCTGAGTATTTGCTACTACCTTACGGAATCTACGATCCCCGTCCTGTAGGATGGAACTTAATGATGAGAGAAAAGCCTTCAGTTGACTTATGATCTCTAGCTCTGATGAGTCAAAAAATTTAGCGCCAATTCACGATCTAACGGAAGAGCAGCGTCAGGCCTTGCTTAATGTTGTGTATCGAATCCGAGCTTCTCTCAATGTTCAAGATGTACTTTCGACAACGGCGTTGGAAATTCGTCAGCTTTTAGAGGCTGATCGGGTTGGGATTTTCTGGTTTCACCCAGATGCGGATTATCGGACAGGGGAGTTTGTCGCGGAGTCTGTTGTGAAGGGGTATCCTTCGGCGATCGCCAATCCAGTGAAAGATAATTGCTTCGGCAAAGAATATGCTGAAGGATACAAAAATGGTCGCATTCAGGCTGTCGGTGATATTTACAACGCGGGCTTAAGTGATTGTCATATCGATGTTTTGGCCCAGTTCCAAATACGCGCAAATCTCATTGTTCCCCTGCGCATCAAAAACGTATTGTGGGGGTTGTTTTGCGTCCATCAATGCAGCGCAACGCGGGAATGGCAAGCTCAGGAAGTCGAATTTATTCGCCATTTAGGCAGTCATTTAGATATTGCGCTCCAGCAAGGCGAGCTACTAAATCACACTATTCAGCAATCCAGTAAATTACGATTACTCACCCAAGAGCGAGACCGTTTTTTCAGTCTATCGCCCAATTTGTTTTGTGTTGCTAATTTTGACGGAAAACTGCTGCGGGTTAATCCTGCTTGGGAAGATATCTTGGGCTACATGCAGGATGAGTTGATTAAGGGAGATTTTTGGACATTCGTTCACCCAGAAGACGAAGCGATCACCAGAGAAGCGCTATCTCAACTCGTTAATCATGGTGAAGTCCTCAACTTAGAACATCGTTTTCGTTGTGCGAATGGTACTTATAAGCATTTGTCTTGGTCTGGCACTGCGGTCAAAAAGGAAAAACATATTTATGCGATCGCCCGCGATATCACAAAGCGCAAACAATTAGAATTTGAGTTGTCTCAGCGTAGTACTGAGTTAGAGCAAGCTTTACGAAAATTAAAACAAACCCAAACCCAGTTAGTACAAAATGCAAAAATGTCGAGCTTGGGTCAATTAGTGGCTGGCATTGCCCACGAAATCAATAATCCGACAAATTTTATTTACGGCAACATTATCCATGTCAATAGTTATGTCACTTCGCTACAACGTATTTTAGATGCTTATCAAGTAGCGCTTCCTGACCCACCAGCACAAATTACAGAGCTGTGCGAGGAAGAAGATTTAGAGTTTATTTTGGCGGATCTGCCTGATGTGATGAAGTCGATACAGATCGGTACAGACCGCATCAAAGATATTGTTTTATCACTGCGCAATTTTTCTCGTACGGATGAGGTGCAATGGCAGTTTGCCGACGTTCATGAATGCATTGATAATACTATTTTGATTTTGCAAAATCGGATTAAAGGAACCGCCGATCAGACAAATATTACAATTCAGCGTAACTATGGTGATCTGCCCAAAATTGATTGTTATCCGGGTCGCTTAAGCCAAGTATTTATGAACATTTTGAGTAATGCGATTGATGCGATCGCCGATTCAAAAAAAGCGTCTAAAGGCATTATTACGATCACAAGCAAAGTTCTCGCTGCCGAAAATCACGTTGTCATCAGGATCCGAGATAATGGTCAGGGGATGGATGATGAGACGAACCAACAGATATTTGATCCATTTTTCACGACCAAAGATGTGGGCAAAGGAACTGGTTTAGGGATGTCTATCAGCTATCAGATCGTGACGGATCACCATAGCGGTTCGCTAGTATGCAAATCAGAGCAGGGCGTCGGCACAGAATTCATTATCAAACTTCCCTGCACTCAAAGCCCCACCTAAAACAGAAGCGATCGCCCCCCAACAGCTAAAACTGCAATAGAGGCGATCGCCAGACATTCAAAATATTTAAATTAAGACAATGCCGAGATAACTAGGTTTGTTTGACCTAGAACAATCCCAAAGTCAAAGACTCATCAATAGGGAAAGTTGAGCCTGCACCGAGCCAGAGAGTAACAGCCGTTCCAAACAGGAAAACAGCCATTGCCACAGGGCGACGGAAAGGATTTTGGAATTTATTGACACTCTCAATAAAAGGAATCAACATCAAACCCAAAGGCACAGCACCTTGGCAAGCAATACCGAGGAGTTTACTAGGTAGAATCCGTAAAATCTGGAAAACAGGATACAGATACCATTCAGGCAAAATTTCCAAAGGTGTTGCAAAAGGGTTGCCGGGTTCGCCGATCATCGCAGGATCGAAAATCGCTAAACCAGCAATCAAACCAATGGTTCCCGCAATACAAATAGGGAATGTAAATAGAATGTCATTGGGCCAAGCTGGCTCGCCATAGTAGTTATGTCCCATGTTCTGAGCGAGCTGTGCCCGGAGTTTTGGATCACTGAGATCCGGCTTTTTCATGATAGACATGATAAAAAGTTCTCCTCAACGGTGAAGTTGTTTTTAAGCAAACGGAAACGAAAAATAATCCTTACAAAGGACCAGAAATACCTTGCTTACGAATCATGAGGAAATGCGCCAACATGAATACTGCAATCAGCCAAGGCAAGACAAATGTATGGATGCTGTAGAAGCGAGTCAGAGTGGATTGACCAACACTGGCGCCACCACGAAGCAACTCAACCATAGAGTCACCTACAACAGGAATTGCAGCAGGTACACCAGATACGATTTTCACCGCCCAGTAGCCCACTTGATCCCAAGGGAGTGAATAGCCAGTTACACCAAAGGACACGGTAATAACAGCCATGATTACGCCAGTGATCCAAGTCAACTCACGGGGACGCTTGAAGCCACCAGTGAGATAGACGCGGAAAACATGGAGAATCATCATCAAAACCATCATGCTCGCAGACCATTTATGAATGGAGCGGATCAGCCAACCGAAGTTGACTTCGTTCATGAGGTATTGAACGGACGAGAAAGCTTCTGCTACGGTGGGTTTGTAGTAGAAGGTCATTGCAAATCCAGTAGCGAACTGGATGATAAAACAAGTAAGGGTAATGCCACCTAGACAATAGAAAATATTGACATGGGGGGGAACGTACTTGCTGGAAATGTCATCGGAGATGGCTTGGATTTCCAGACGTTCGTTAAACCACTTATATAAGCCGGAATCGGTAACTTCTTTTGTAAACATGAAGCCTTAATAGAAACGAAAAATCTCTTTACAAAAATGTAACACAGCTTGAAGCCGAAGGTGGCAGGATGAGCGGATTGTCACGTTTTTTGAGCTGAGTTGTAACAATTGCTTTTGTCTAGGATCTGCGACGACTTCTCTGTGTCCTAGGCGATCGCCACCATGCTGCCATCACGACGCCCTCGTCAGGTCTAAATGGCCGACATTAGCTATAGTGTTGAGAACAATAAAGTATTTTTCATAAAACTCGACGGATGCTGAGAAAACGGTTTTGGGCGACTATTTGCGGTGTGCTATTGGTAGCGAGTATTGTTTTTGCGCCGATCAATCCGGCGATCGCCCTCACAGACGAGCAAAATTTACTCCTACAAGCTTGGCGGTACGTCAGTCAATCCTATGTAGACGAAACCTTTAACGACCAAAACTGGTGGTTGTTACGGCAAGACTACCTCAAACGACGCCTCAAGACCCGAGACCAAACCTACGACGCTATCAGCGAGATGCTGGGTTCCCTTGATGATCCCTATACCCGTTTGTTGCGCCCAGCACAGTATCGCAGCATGAAAGTTAGCACATCAGGTGAACTCTCTGGCGTCGGGTTACAAATCAACTTTAACGAAGAATCAGGCCAGCTCGAAGTCATTGTCCCTATTGCCGGATCTCCAGCAGAAGCCGCAGGCATTGAAGCAAAAGACCTCATCGTGGCAGTTGATGGCGTTGAAGCAAAAAATATTAGTCTTGATGAAGCAGCGGCCAGAATGCGTGGTAAAAAAGGAAGTACTGTAGCCCTCACCGTTAAGTCAGCAAAAACGGGTGAAATCAAAACCGTGCAGATGATTCGCGACACGATTTCATTAAATCCAGTCTTTGCAAAATTAGAAAAATTTAACGACGAAAAGATTGGCTATATTCGTCTCAATCAGTTCAGCGCAAAGGCTAAAGACGAAATCGTTCAAGCCATAGAAAGTCTAGAAAACCAAGGTGCTAGCCGCTATATTCTAGACCTACGAAATAATCCGGGTGGGTTGTTACAAGCAGGCATCGAAATTGCCAGACTATGGCTCAATCAAGAAACGATTGTTTATACAGTTGACCGACAAGGTATTTTCGATAGTTACAATGCAACGGATCATCCACTGACGAATGCGCCACTGATAGTTCTGGTTAATCAAGCAACTGCTAGTGCTAGCGAAATCTTGGCGGGTGCTTTGCAAGATAACGGTCGCGCGCTTTTAATTGGCGAAAAAACATTTGGCAAAGGACTAATTCAATCACTGTTCGAGCTGCCGGATGGTTCGGGAATGGCCGTAACTGTGGCGAAATATGAAACGCCTCTCCATCACGATATTAATAAATTAGGCATTGTGCCAGACAAAGTTGTACCTCAGGATCCCATCCCTTACCGGGCCATGACCACGGAAAATGATCTTCAGTATCAAACAGCTTTGGAACTGCTAACTAGTAAAAAACTCTCGCGAAAGCTAGCTAGCTAGCTAACACAACAAGATACTGTTATTGTGTTAGCGACAAATAGAGTTTTTAATCGTGGTCTACCGTAATCCTGCACCGACTGTTGACGTTATTGTCGAGCTTTTGGATCGTCCCCATCGTCCGATTGTTTTGATCGAGCGAAAAAATGAACCTTTCGGCTGGGCGATTCCGGGTGGTTTTTTAGACTATGGAGAAACAGTGGAGGCGGGGGCGAAACGGGAAGCGAAAGAAGAAATTTCGCTGGATATCAAGCTTATTGAGCAATTTTGTGTGTATTCGGATCCGCAACGCGATCTGCGTCAACACACAATTAGTGTGGTCTTTATTGCTACGGCGATAGGGGAACCGCAAGCGGCGGATGATGCGAAATCGGTCAAGATTTTTCAAGCTTGGGAAGTACCGAAGAATTTATGTTTTGATCATGGGCGCATTTTGCAGGATTATTGGTCATATCGTCATTACGGGATTCGTCCTCGCTGCGATACTTAAGTTCTTGAGATTCTCTGGAAAATATTTAATTCATGGAAAAACGTGTTATTCAAACGGATCAGGCCCCGGCTCCGGTTGGCCCTTATAATCAGGCGATCGCCGCCTCTGGCACAATGCTATTTTGTTCTGGACAGATTGCAATTGATCCTGCGACAGGTACTATTCTTGATGGCGATGCAGAAGCCCAAACAAAGCAGGTAATGGTAAACCTAGCTGCTGTACTTAAAGAAGCGGGAGCTGATTGGGGCAATGTAGTCAAAACAGGCGTTTTCTTAAAAGATATGAACGATTTTGGCGCAGTAAATAAAATTTACGGGTCTTATTTTGATGAAGCGACAGCACCCGCCCGTGCTTGCGTTGAAGTGGCTCGTTTACCTAAAGATGTTCTCGTTGAAATCGAATGTATCGCCGTGCTTTGAATACTGACAAAGCAATGAAAAACCTCCATTTCTGATACAGAAATGGAGGTTTTATCTTAAGTCTAGATGCTCATCCCAAAGGACAGAAAATCTATTGAATTAATTTGTACGGGTTGGGCTGCTGTAAGAGCGACGACCGCCACCACCGCGACGATCTCTGTCACCTTTGTAACCACCGCCACCACCATTGCCGTTGTAGCTACCTTTGTAACCACCACCGCCGCCTGAGCGACGACGACCGCCATTTTTAACTGGCTTGGGCACACCGCCTTTGCCGAGTTCAGGAACTTCCCAATCTTCTTTCATCCAATCGGGAGAATCTTTGTCGAACATCATCTGTAAGACAGCAGCGGCGATCGCCTGAGGATCATACTCATCACCTAAACGCTTCACAATCGGCAAGAAAGAAGCCATACGCTCACCCACGAGCGACTCTTTAACCTTTGTTTCCAAACGGTTAATGCGGTTTGCCTCTACTTCAGGACGACTAGGAATCTTTGACATATCAATAGTCTGTTTCACACGGCGCTCAATTTGGCGTAGCAAGCGGCGATCGCTAGGCTCAACAAGGGCGATCGCTGTACCAGTTTTACCAGCACGACCAGTACGACCAATACGGTGAATATAGCTTTCCGTATTATCAGGAAGATCGAAGTTCACAACGTGACTTAGGTTGGCGACATCAAGACCACGAGCAGCAATATCCGTTGCCACAATCATCTTAATCCGGCCTTCCTTGAAGCGGCGCACCAATTTTTCCCGTTGCGCTTGGCTGAGGTCACCATGATACTCATCAGCACTTTGACCCGCCTCAAGCAAATCACCAGTCAGCTCAGATGCCGTACGCTTTGTCCGCACAAAAATAATTGCCGACTCAGGATTAGCCATTTCGAGGATGGGCAACAAAGCTCTCGCCTTAGACCAACCACGAGGAATCATGTAAGCTTCCTGCTTGATACGATCAGGCGTAACCTGAGGCTGCTTAATCGTGATGTTGACAGGATCATTCATGAAATTCGCAACCAAGTCACGAATTGCAGGCGGCATCGTTGCAGAAAAACAAGCCGTCTGACGTTCCTTAGGAGACTGACGCAAAATCTTTTTCACATCATCAATAAAGCCCATGCTGAGCATTTCGTCCGCTTCATCAAGCACGGCCCAACGAAGATCTTCAAAAGACAACTTACCGCGATCTAAAAGATCAATCACACGACCAGGAGTACCAACAACAATGTGCACTCCTCTTTGAAGACTACGAATTTGGCGATCCATAGACTGACCACCACAAACAGTGAGCACCCAAAGACGACGATCAACAGCAAACTCTTTAAGAGCCTGAGTTACCTGCTGGGCAAGTTCACGAGTCGGAGCCAAGATTAAGCCTTGAATAGACTTCTCTTGCATGTCGATTTTTTCGAGGAAAGGTAAAGCGTAAGCAGCAGTCTTACCAGTACCTGTTTGAGACAGACCCACAACATCTTGATTACCAAGAATTGCAGGAATAGCCTTAGTTTGAATTTCTGTAGGCGTATCGAAGCCAAGAGACTCTAAATGTTCAATGCGAGCGTCAGATAAGCCGAGATTTTGGAAGGAAGTGGTCATAAAAAAGTTATAAAGTTTCCGGATGGGTTTTTGTTAGGTTTCGACAAAAGTTGAGATTTTTTTGCAAATCTCCCCCCCAACCCTTTTCCCAAACTGGGTTTTTGGATTAAACCGATTAGATGCTTAGTAGCAGTCTGGACAATGCCGGGGGCTGTGGCTGAACGAATGTTGGTGACTAAACGACTGTGCCGTAAAGATCGTAGACATCCGCAGCGGTAATTTGAACAGGGACAATGGAGCCGAGAGACGCTTCGCCTTCGACATAAATTAGTCCATCCACTTCTGGTGCAAATCTTGGGGTACGCCCAATGAGTTCGCCAGTAGTTGGGTTTTCTTGTTCGATCAGCACATCCACCGTTTGTCCGACACAAGTTTCGTTGCGACGGGCTGCAATCGGTTGTTGAATTTCCATCAGAGCATCCCGACGGGCGTCTTTGACAGATTGCGGTAGTTGGTTTGGTAAATCGATGGAGGGGGTTCCTGCTTCTGGTGAGAAGGTAAACACGCCTACATGATCAAACTCGTGACGTTTCACAAACTCGACGAGGTGCTGGAAGTGCTCCTCTGTCTCGCCGGGGAAACCCACGATGAAGGTGGTGCGCAAAATTGCATCGGGCAAGGCAGTTTTGAGGTTCTCAATGATCTCGTCATTGACTCGTCCCTGCCAAGGACGGTTCATCGCCCGAAGGATTTCTGGATGGGAATGTTGTAGCGGTAGATCCAGATATGGAATAACGTTGGGGGTATCGCGCATCGCTTCAATCACAGCGGGGGTTAAACCGGTGGGATAAGCATAATGAATGCGGATCCAAGGAATATCGACTTCACCTAAGGCAATGAGGAGTTCTGCCAATTTAGGTTTGCCGTAAATGTCTTTGCCGTAGTTTGTGGTGATCTGGGAAATTAAAATAATTTCCTGTACACCTTGAGCGGCTAATTGTTTAGCTTCGGCAACAATTGATTCGATGGTGCGCGATCGCTGATTTCCTCGCAGGTGAGGAATGATGCAAAAAGCACAGCGGTAATCGCAGCCTTCTGCGACACGGACATAGGCGATCGCCTGATTCGTTGTGCGATAACGAGGAACCGTTTCATCAGCGATGTAAGTTAGTTCTTCAGAAACTTCCTTAACAATCTCACCTTGCTCTGCCCGTTCAATGACATCAACAATTTTGTGATAATCACCAGTACCGACAAGAGCGACAGCTTCAGGCAACTCTTCTAAGAGCTGCTCTTGGAAATGTTGCGCCATACAGCCAGAGATGACAATCTTTTTATCTGCTTCGGCTAGCTCGACTAATGTACGTACAGACTCAGCACGAGCGTCTTCAATAAAACTGCAAGTGTTGACGATGACGTAATCAGCTAATTCTTCATCTGCATCGACATGATACCCAGCCTCGACCAACAATCCGATCATGTGCTCAGAATCGATTCGATTTTTTTCACAACCAAGATGGGAGATGGCGATAGAGGGTTTTGTTGTCATGTAGTTCTTAGTAAAAGATGATTCTCTGTCAAGCAAGGAAATGCTTTCTTAACGTATTGTAATAGCTTTTAAAGCAATGCAGAAAGTTTTTTTGCAGTATTGTCAGCAAACTTTGTTACCGTTTGGCCGAAAAATCAGAGAATTTGCTCTAATTTTTTAACTAAATTCACCATGTCGTAACGATTGGCGCGATAACTGGTGGGGTGGGCAATCAGTCGAGCAGTGCTGTAAAACAAAACTTCTACTTCTTCGAGATTATTTTCTCTCAGGGTATTGCCAGTAGAAACGAGGTCAACGATCGCCTCGGACATGCCTGTGATGGGGCCTAGTTCCACGGAGCCGTGGAGGGGAATCACTTCGATCGGCAGGTCTAGTTCACGAAAATAATCTTTGGCGCAATTAACAAATTTTGACGCAACGCGGCAGTTAGGCGGCAGTTGTCGGGGATTTTTGTAGGGGCTAACTTTCGGAACAGCAACGGATAGACGGCAACCACCAAACTTTAAGTCGAGTAGGTTGGCGACATCTGGTTTTTTCTCTCGCAATACATCATAGCCTGCAAATCCTAATTGTGCCTGTCCGAATTCAACATAGACGGGGACGTCATGGGTGCGAACGAGGAGGGCTTGGGCGGTGCCGGTGGGATCTGTAATTTGGAGTTGGCGATTTTTTTTGTCGAGAAAGGCGCTGAAGTCTAAGCCGACTTGTTGGAGGAGGGCGATCGCCTCTGGGAGCAGTCCACCTTTGGGAATGGCAATGGTAAGCATGGTTTGAGGGGAGTTTTAAATTTTAAAAAGTCAGAATTTATTTGGTCTAAATTTACAAGTCTTCTGTTGTCATGCCGTCGTGGTCAATCCAAGCTAAACGGGCAATACCACTCTGGCGAGCATAGTCATAAATTTCGGCAGGCGATCGCCCTCCCAAATCAATTTCGACCCGCACTGTGGTTTCATCCTGTCGTAACTTCTGAGCGTGCTGAAAAACAAACTGTTGAGCCGCCGCATCTTTCGCAACAACGAGACAAGCATTGCCCTGAAGTTTTTGCGGCAATTGAGGACTTTGCAACAAACAAGTATGTAACTCTTCTAAATTCAAGCAAAAACCGATGCCGGGGTAATCCTCGCGCTGCGGATGATATAACCCTAAAAGCTTATCGTAGCGACCACCTTGGCCCAACACATGAGATTGATTGTTGGAAAAATTGACCACTTCGAACACAATGCCTGTGTAGTAGTCAAAAGTCTGAATCAACGTTAAATCTAGGACAATTGGCAGTGCCTTTTGAGTACTATCATTAATTAAGGCAAACAGTGATTTGAGATTCTCAACACTCTTTTTCGCCTGATCGTTTAAGTCAAATCGGCACACCTGAGCGAGTACACCCTCTGGTGTGCCGCGTAGATCAAAAATCTCTAAGGCATAACTTTTTAATTTGTCGGTGAGCGTTAGCTCTTGTAAACCAACTCGATCAAGATTAGCAATGCAAAGACGCACTCGGTCACGCTGTTCTATAGGAAATGGCTCTAGCAGCGATCGCCCTAATGCCGCCTCCCCCAAAATCAATTGCCACTCATCCAAGCCAACCGCTTCTAAAGTTTCCGCTAGCAATAACAAAATTTCAGCATCAGCCAAAACTCCACCAGCAAACAACAATTCAACCCCAGCTTGGTAAAACTCCATTTGTTTGCCGTGGTCACCGTGGGGAGCCTGACGAAAAACATTTGCTCGGTAACAGAGTCTTTGGGGAAAGGTATTTTCAGCCATGCGCGTCACGGCAGCACGGGCGATGGAAGCCGTTAGTTCTGGGCGTAAGCCAAGCGACTGACTTTCAGCAGTTTGTAATTGAATAACTTTTGAGCGATCAATTGCCCCTCCGGCAGTCAAAGTATCGAGCCATTCGAGGGTTGAGGTGACGATGCGTTGATAGCCCCACCGCTGAAAAACCTGTTGCAGATTGTCATTGATCCAAGCTTTTTGGGCGACTTCAAGGGGCAATAAATCCCTTGCACCTGCGGGGGGTTGATGAATCATGGAGCCTTTTCTAAGTTTTGCCGTCGCCTATTCTACTTCTTTTTCCCGCCGAACAAACCGCCAAATAGACCGCCTTTCTTATTGTTGTTCGATTTTTTGCTGCCGGATTGGGTATCTAGAGCTGAGCCCATTGCTTTTTCGAGCAATTGTTTCGCTTGGCGAGCAAGGGGATCGCTCGGTTTTGCCATGTAAGCTTTTTTGATATGTACTTTCGCCATCGCCAATTGGTTTTGCTGGAGATAAGCGATCCCCATCAAGGCATGACCTTTAACGCAGTTGGGATCAAGACGAATGGCATCTTTGAATTCGAGAATGGCTTTGGCGTAATTTTTTTTCTTGAGGTGCTCTTCGCCGCGCCATAGGGCTGCTTCAAGAGAAGAGGATGAGGTCGTTTTTCGAACATTCTGTGTTGATGTTCCAGTGGCAGTCGTTTTGGCTTGGGTTGCTGTGGTGCGATCGCCCGCTCTTGTGTTGGTTGCTGTTGTGCGGCTACTGGACGTCTTTTTGCCACTCAGTAGCGACGTTTT
>JBARRZ010000133.1:0-30087 GCA_049644465.1 Limnothrix sp. | reverse complement strand
TTTATGATGAACTGCCAAGAGTTGGAAACGGCTCTACGGGTAGGCACGAATTTTGTGACGCTAATTTTTAATGACAGTGGCTACGGTTTGATTGGCTGGAAACAGATTAATCAATTTGGCGAATCTTCTTTTATTGATTTCACCAATCCTGATTTTGTGAAATTTGCAGAAAGTATGGGTCTCAAAGGCTATCGCATCAATTCGGCAGAAGAGCTAATTCCGACCCTTGAAGAAGCGCTTGCTCAGGATGTTCCGTGCGTGATCGATTGTCCGGTGGATTATCGCGAAAATCTTAAGTTTTCCCAAAAAGCTGGGGACTTAATTTGCCGAATGTAAAGAGAAACCAATAAGGATGGCGATCGCCGCCTAATCGATTTGAGGTCGGGCAGAGTGATGCGGAGCAGGGGAGAGCGGGTGATGGAGAGATTTGAGTGAAAAAATATCAATTTCTCTTTGTCTCCGAGTCCTCCTTTCTCTTAGCGTTTTCTTTGAACCCTTAACTCGAATTCAGGTTAACTAAACTGAAGCGTATTCGGGATGAAGTTCGACAACTTTGCCAATAATGGCGATCGCCGGCGCAGAGAAGCCAGTTTCCTCAATATTTTTTGTCACTTGACCGAGATTACTAAGTAATTCTTCTTGATCGGGTCTAGTGCCCCATCGCACTAAGGCAATCGGCGTTTCGGGCGTGAGGCCACCTTCGATTAGCTGCGGAATAATTTGCGGAAGGTTGTGAACCCCCATATAAATAACGAGTGTTTCTGAACCTTGGGCGATCGCCTGCCAATTCACATTAGAGCGATATTTTCCAACCGATTCGTGACCCGTCACGAAAGTCGCCGACGAACTATAACCACGGTGCGTCAACGGAATACCGCAATAAGCTGGGGCCGCAATCCCGGACGTAATCCCCGGCACAATCTCTACCGGCACATGAGCCGCTTTTAAATCAGCCATTTCTTCGCCACCCCGCCCAAACACAAACGGGTCACCACCTTTGAGACGCACCACGATGGCATGTTCTTGGGCCTTTTCGATCAAAATTGCTGTCGTTTCCTGCTGCGGCAAAGAATGACGGCCTCGCCGTTTACCCGCATTGACTTTCTCAGCCCGTGGATTAATCATGGCCAAAATCGGCTCACTGACTAACGCATCATAGACAACCACATCTGCCATTTCGAGGAGTGTTTTGCCCTTCAGCGTAAACAAGCCCGGATCGCCGGGGCCAGCACCAACGAGATACACTTTACCGACAGTGTTGGGAGACTGAGTCATATGGTTTTGCAATAAAAAGGTAGAGAGATAAATGAAATGCTAATTCCGGAACACCGCTTTTACGAATCTCAAAGCGATGCCAAAGCATATCATAGCTATCTTTTTATTTTGTCTACTTTGATTCTCTTTGACGAAAAAAATATCAAGGTTACAGCATATACACAATGGGGCGATCGCCATTCATTAAGCAAAAATAGCCACAAAAAAAGAGGCCGTAACCCCTTTCTTGATTAATCGTGACGAATGAGCGTGATCTACTCCGCCTTACCTTGCGTCTTAGCCGATTGATTAGAGCGAATCTGCTGGAAAAGCAACTCCAATTCCGCTTGGATAGACAAATATTCCACTTGCGTATCAAGCGAGAGACTTCGAGCCGTACGGTCTTGCACTGTAGATTGAGCCATGATGTATAAATCGAAGAAAGTAAAGTGATTTTTTTTAAACGGGTAAGTATATTAACTTGAAATGCTTCGCTGTTTGGTCACTAATCTTTCTAATCAGCCCATAGGAGTACAAGATAAAATAATATATTGCCGATTAATTTAGTGAATTTGTACTAGCTACAACAGTTGAGGATATATTGTGCTGCTATCAAAAGGCTTAGAAATTGAGATCTACACAGGGACGCCTCAAGGGGAAATCATTGGCTTATCTGACCGCATTGTTAAAAATTTAGACGGATTTGTGCGGGAACCCGATAACCGCAATGTCGAATACACAACCCCGCCCTGTTGTTCTTATGAAAGTTTGCTCTGCGCTGTGCTGCAACCTCGGCTGCAATTACGCAACTACCTCAAAACACTGGGAGATTACACGCTGATTCCCGGCAGCACTTTGTCTTTGGGCAATACAACTGATTTTTTTCGGTCTGACCCAAACAATCCATACCATACATATATAGAAGAGACCTATGGCACAGATGTCGTTACGGCAAGTGTGCATATCAACATTGGTATTTCGGATTTGGAGACTTTGATTAAGGCTTGTCGTTTGGTGAGGGTTGAAGCGCCATTAGTTTTGGCAATGAGCGCAGCTTCTCCTTTTCTGGGCGGTAAAGTAACGGGTTCTCATTCGCGCCGCTGGCAGGTTTTTCCGAAAACACCAAAGCATGTGCCACTGTTTACGAGTCATCGGCATTTTGTGGACTGGACGAATGAGCAGCTAGAGCTGGGCAACATGCAGAATGTTCGTCATCTTTGGTCTTCTGTGCGTCCGAATGGCGATCGCCGCCCTTATTCCCTCAACCGATTGGAATTGCGCATCAGTGACTTAGTGATTCATCCGCTGCAACTATTGGCGATCGTTGCTTTCTTAGAAGCTCGAATTCAGCAATTATTAGCGCAACCCCAATTAGATCCGCTGGCATCGAGCCAATTATCTACCGCAGAATTGCTCAAAATCAGCGACGAAAACGAACAGCTTGCCGCCCAGCATAGCCTAGAAGCAAATCTCACTCATTGGCGCACTGGCGAAAAAGTTATTGCCAAAGACTGGATTAACGAGATTTACGAAGAAGTCTATCCCTTTGCGAAAGCGGCTGGCTTTGCTTGTTTCCTCAGCCCTTTGAAAAAACTATTACGGGAGGGAAACCAAGCGCAACAATGGCTAGCAGCTCATGAACAGGGAAAATCTATCGAAACAATTATGCAAGAGGCGATCGCCGAAGCTGAAGCCCTAGACAAAGAACTCACCCAATATCTTTGCGAACCCATTGCTCTTGTCGCTTAAAACCAATAATTTCGTCTAAATTTTTTTTCCATCATTTCCATACATTCACTAGATACAGCACCATCTTCATGCTCAAATTGGTTCTCGTTCACCCACAAATTCCGCCCAATACTGGCAACATCGCTCGTACCTGTGCCGCAACCGATACCGCCTTGCACCTCGTTGGCCCCCTTGGTTTTGAGATCAGCGATCGCCACCTCAAACGCGCCGGATTAGACTACTGGCCCCACGTTGACCTTCATTTACACCCCACCCTCGACATTTTTTTAGAACAACAAACCCAACAAGGCGGCAGGCTGCTCGGCTATAGCGTCCGTGGTCAAAAGCCATACCACCACTTCGATTACAAACAAGACGACTGGTTACTCTTCGGCAGCGAAACCCAAGGACTACCCAGCGAGTTACTCAGCGATTGCGATGCCACACTGAGTATTCCTATTAACAACAAACACGTACGTAGCCTTAATCTTTCCGTTAGTGCTGCCGTCGGTTTATTCGAAGCTCGCCGTTATTTAAGCCTTTAAATAATCCCCTGATAAGAAATTTTTATCGAATTCCTGACAACTCCCAGCATTACAGAAAACTAAACCACGGATTACTGCAATAAATTTGTCTTGAGAGACTGTGCAAACACCTAGTCGCTGCTGCTCAAACATTCTAAAAAGCTTGTTCTGCAATGCTTCTATGAACTAAGTGAACATATCGAAAAAAATATGTTATAACCAGTGCTAGTCTACAAAAGATTGAATCAATCAACCCCGAAAAAAAGTGAATTCTGTATTCAGGATTACCTATTTTATCTATGTTTGATTCACCCTAGGAGTCAATTGCATCAATTCAGACTTGTGCAAAAGAAAAAAGCAGGGTAACCTTTCCTAGACATTCATCGCAAACTCAAATTCAGTGATCTCGGTCACATTGAGTCGATGCAGCGGTCACTTTGACCAGATTAGTCAATCTCGGCGAAAAGCCAACGCATCGATCACCACACAACAGGAGGTTGTTTTTGAAAGACGTACACCAGAAGTCCAATAAGATGCCCGCAACGGCAGCCGATGCTTCTTTGGCGTCATCAGGGTTGCTCTTGGATAACAGTTTATCTACTAGCGGTTTTTTCTCCGCTGGTCGCCTCAACGGCGCAAACTGTTCCCTCGCTACTGTGTCCCTTGCGCTATCATTTAGTGCCACTGGGCTTTTCGTTTCTGAACCCCAAGCGGTTCAAGCGACAGAAGCAGCAGCTCTGGAAACTTCTCAAACAGGCCATCTTTTTTCCCAAGGAGAAACGTTTATGATTCCTGCTCCGGTAACTTTAGCAACGGCTCCTGAAGCCCAACCAACGGTTGAGTCTAGTCAGTTAGTCGCTGCTGCAAGTCCCAGTTCGAGCCAAAGAGTTGAACCAGAACTACCTGCAATCAAGCATGTAGTCACTGGAGGTGAGACTTTTGGGTCGATCGCCCAGCGCTATGGAGTCTCTGTTGACGCAATTGCTGCACTAAATGGTCTTTCTGACAGTGCTGCCCTTGCATCTGGTCAAGCAATCAAAGTTCCGACACAACTCAGCCAACCAATTGCTGTTGCCGCCCCTGAGCAGCCGATTGCTGTTGCCCCTGAGCAGCTCAGTTCGCCTCGTATTTCTGCTGAAGTTGCGACTTTAGAGCAACCAACGAAAAAGGTTTTAGTTGAGCAAGAGAACGCTTTAAAGAGCCAAGAGGATGAGGCGATCGCCACCCTCCGAGCTAAGCAACAAAATCTTGCTGACAGTATTGAACAGCTCAAAGACCAAGGCACCGAAATTGTCTTTGACGCTGACGAAGAAGCTACAGCAAAAGCTTCCGAAACATTAATTAGCTCCGCAGCCCTCACACCAGAGAAAGCACCGACACCTACGAACAGTGAGTCTGTCGTTATTCCTGTTCCTTTACCAGAAGCAAGCGACCTAGAAGCACAAGAGCCTGCTGCTAAGCCAAAGTCTCTAATTGCCAACAGCACTGTGGCTAGCCCCAGTCGTTTGCCTGAGCCTCCCGCTTTAACTTCGCCGACTCCTGAGCTAACAGTTCCTACTGAGGTAGCTGAGCGGGCAACTTTGGTCGTACCGATTGCGCAACCAACCGCGACGATTGAGAATAAGCCCGATAGTGTTGTAGTTGAACCTCAAATCGAAGTTGACACTGTAGAAAATATTCCTAGCGAGTCTCCTGTCTTGGTCGCGAGTATTCCTTCTCGTACTCACACAGTCCGCCCGGGTGAAACGTTGTATGCGATCGCCCGTCGTTATGGCATTGCCGGTCGCGATTTGATTGTCGCTAATCGTTTGGATAACCCCAATAGGATTACTGTTAATCAGCAATTATTGATTCCCGCTGAACAGCAAGCGCGAGTCAACACTCAACCTTCTTTTGTTTCTTTGTTACCTCGGACTGAAGCAACTCAAAGCGTTAACCGTGAGAGTCAAACTTTGGCTAACGCTGTCAGTGTTAGCACTAGCGAAGCAGATGACGAGAGTCTAGCGGTTTCTTTTGACGTCACTGCGGAGTCGGCAGTGAATAAGCTACGCGCTGACATCACTCGCATGCGTCAAGATTATCAGCAGCAACGTGCGGCGATCGCCCCCAAAACACCTGTTGAGTTCAGCTTGAATAACGCAACTACAACACCCGCTGTCGTCAATCCTGAATGGCAAGGCAAGTCTACGGAAGTTAAAGCAATTCCTGAGACCGATGTTTCCGCAGCCACTCAAGAAATTGCAGCAGCATCCCCTCAAGGAAATGTTGCTGACTACAACTCTCTACTACGCATGTCCGTCGGTGAAGTCGTTGCACCACAACTACCTCCCCTCGCGAATCCTGATGAGTATCTACCCGGTTCAGCAGTCTTTAATGGCTATATTTGGCCAGCTAAAGGTGTTCTAACTTCTGGTTATGGCCGCCGCTGGGGCAGAATGCATAAAGGTATCGATATTGCAGCACCCGTTGGTACACCAATTTTTGCTGCCGCAGGCGGTGAAGTTGTTAGTGCAGGCTGGAACTCTGGTGGTTACGGTAATCTCGTTAAAATCAAGCACCAAGACGAGAGCGTTACCTTGTACGCCCACAACAGTCGTATCTTGGTTCGTAACGGCCAGCAAGTGAAGCAAGGTCAGCAAATTGCGGCGATGGGAAGCACTGGTTTTAGTACTGGCCCTCACCTCCACTTTGAGCTACACAAGCAAGGTCAAGGTGCAAAGAATCCTGTTGCTTTCTTGCCTAAGAAATAACTGATTCGATGTCAACAGAAATTTAATAATTACTGGTAGTAAGAGAGGGCTGAGTCCCTCTTTTTTTTGCTTTTTTGTGATTCAATTTCTGGGAATCAATACAATAGGAGCGTTCTTATCTATTGGTTGTGCTATGACTGTGTGTGAAGCTCGTACTGTTCAAATTCCAAATGGTGATCTACTCATTAATGCTTATTTGGTCGAACCGAGCACGCGGCAGAAATGTCCTGCTGTGATTGTGATTCAGGAAATATTTGGGGTAAACGGTCATATCCGGGATGTGACTCGACGGGTTGCTGAGTTGGGTTATGTGGCGATCGCCCCAAATATTTATCAGCGGATTGCACCCGGTTTTGAAGCAGGTTATGGGCCAGAAGATATCAAGCTTGGTCGTGAGTATAAAATGCAGACCAAGGCCAGCGAACTATTAAGCGATTTACAAGCAACAATTGATTATTTGTACCAACTGCCTCAGGTACAGCAATTAGGAGTCGGCACTGTTGGCTTTTGTTTCGGCGGACATGTTGTCTATTTGGCAGCAACATTACCGGAAGTCAGAGCGACGGCTTCTTTTTATGGTGCAGGTATTGCGAATTGGTGTCCGGGAGAAGCGGCTGCATCAACGATTGAACGAACAAAAGATATTCAAGGAGAGCTTTTTGCGTTTTTTGGCACAGAGGATGCTTCAGTTCCACCAGAACAAGTCGTGCAGATTAAAGCAGAATTAGAGCGCCAAAAGATTTCGCATCAGGTCTTTGAGTACGACGGTGCAGGTCATGGTTTTTTCTGCGATCGCCGTGGCAGTTATCACAAAGAGGCAGCTGAAGATGCTTGGGAAAAAGTGAAAGTTTTATTTCAGACTCAGCTCAATGAAAGAAGCTAATGAGTGATTAAAGCGTCAGCAAAATTTTCTCAAAAAGTTCATCATAAAAGAGCGCATAATCTAGATAATAAGTTGGCCAAACACTCTTTTACTTAGTGTTTCAGCGTTTCTCTTCAGTTAATTCACAAAAGCTAGCATTTGAATCATGGAACAGTTTAGACATTTTTGGGTCAATATTTTTTCTCCTGAGAACTATATTCCCCATGGGCATTGTTATCTTTGGCAAACGCCTTTGGTCTGGCTGCATGTTGTGTCAGATACACTGATTGGCTTGGCTTATTTTTCGATTCCAATTTGTCTGGTCTACTTCATTCGTCGCCGTCAGGACGTTCCGTTTCAACGTATCTTTAAGCTCTTTTCGCTCTTTATTATTGTCTGTGGCGTTACCCATTTTCTTGGTGTATGGACATTGTGGCATCCTGCTTACTGGTTATCAGGAACCGCCAAAATGATTACGGCGCTTGTATCTGTCTATACTTCTATTGAGTTGATTCCAGTTATTCCTCAAGCTTTGTCGCTGAAGTCTCCTAACGATCTACAGCAGCTGAATGAGCAATTGCAGGCACAAATCAAAGAGCGGGCGATCGCCGAAGCAGAAATCCTTATCTTGAACCGAGAACTTGAATCCAGAGTCGAAGAACGAACCCTCACTCTCGCAGAAACAAATCTACAACTAACCCAAGAAATCGAAATCCGTCGGCAAATCCAAGAATCCCTAAAAGATGCCAATAGCAAGCAAGCAAAGCAACTTGAACAGTTGGAAGAATATACTCAAGTTCAACAATGTATTAGCCGTTTAACCGATACTTTACAAATTTGTGATTCCCTTGAAGAAGCATTTCCTGTGAGTGCAGATTTAGCCAAAAAGATTTTTTCACACTGTCGCGGTGCCATTTTCGTTATTCAGCCTCCCTTACAAGTTCTTAATTGTGTCGCTGCTTGGGGTTTTGAAAAAAATACTCCATCGATTTCAAGCTTTGATATTCGAGATTGCTGGGGACTGCGAAAAAGCACGGCTCACATATCCGATCAAGACGATCCAAGTATGTGCTGCAATCACATTCATTTCGAATCACAAGCAACTGCATTGTGTGTCCCGCTACTCGTTCGGGGCGAAATTATCGGCTTGTTTCATTTAGATTCCAACGAAGAAATTGAACCTTTGACTTGTGACTATGCCAAAACTGTCGCCGATCAATTAGCACTTTCTTTTCATAATTTAAAGCTTAAAGAAGATTTAAAAGTCCAAAGCTATTTAGATCCTTTAACCGGACTTTATAATCGGCGTTATCTAGAAATTTATCTTGCAAAAAAATTACCTCAAGCCAGCATTAATCACGATGCTATCAGCTTCATTTTGTTCGATGTCGATCATTTTAAAGCAGTCAATGATCAGCATGGCCATGATGCTGGCGACAAGGTCTTAGAATATCTCAGCCGTTTTCTAACGCTCAATGTGCGGGAATTAGACTTGGCTTGTCGATATGGTGGCGAGGAGATTTTGCTTGTTTTACCTAATTCAACGCTTGAACAAGCCTACAAACGTGCTGATATTTTGCGAGCTGGTATTAGCCGCTTACAAATTAAATTTGCAGGTTCGATTTTGCCGTCTATTACTGTTTCGGCTGGTGTTGCCAGTTTTTCTGAAAAATTAAATTCGGTCGATCAGGTTTTACGGGCTGTCGATCAAGCTCTCTACATGGCAAAAAATCAAGGGCGTAATCAGGTTGTCTGTGCCGCAGATTTTGAGGAGCCTCAGCTATTGGCTGCAGAGATTATGCCAACGCGGGAAATGTCCTAAAGTTAGTGCGTAAAATCGGGTTAGGCCAATAGAAAACTCCGGTATGATGTGTGAATTATTTAAAATTTTGAGATGTTATGACCTCTGCAGATGAACCGACCATTCAGCTTGATCAATTTTTGAAATTAATGGATTTTGTGGCAACGGGTGGCCAAGCAAAGGTGATGATTCAGGGCGGTTTTGTGGAGGTGAATGGGGAGACGGAAACGCGCCGCAAAAAGAAGCTCCGCCATGGTGATCTCGTCAGTTTTGAAGGGGAAACGGTGCAGGTAGAGTTTAATCAATAATTGCTCGTTTTGATTGCGATCGCCTCAGCCAAGACAATATTCACTTGTGCTACACCACCACCTCTCACGCTCCCGCAGACTTCAGCAATATTCAGCAGGCGATCGCCCTTATTACATAATTGATTTGCCTGTACGGCTACCTTTTACGCAGGACATCGGTAGCGGACAACATCGTAATTAGTTACGTCGGTTATGGTTGAGCGATCGCCCGATAGCTGAAAGACACGAGTATCCACTTCAGTCATGCCTTCGCTCGACATTTCGCTCATCACCGTAATTTGCGAGTCTCCTTGCACATAAACCTCAGAAACCGGCCCGGATGACTCATAAAACTGAATCCGGTTTGCTTCGATCACAAGCCGACCGTCACTGCCACGTACAGAACATCCTTCCAAGCTCGCGTCCCATTTGCCGTGGAACGGAACTGGAATCTTCGACTGTGGTTTTGTGGAGTCTTTGGTGCTGCCTCCAGCGGCTGAAGCAGTGGGATCAAAAGACTGAGTATCCCACGCTGCAACTGTTGGTCTTTCGCCACCGTACGTCGTTACTCCAAGACTGTTGTCCTCACTGCGGTCTGGATGATAAAAGTCAAAACGACATTGACCTAACCCCGTGCCAGCGCAAGCTGAAACTTCTGTAAAGCCAACGTTGTACATTGTTCGTTCTACGCCAGAGGGCGGCTGTTCAGATCCTTCTACCGGAACCCAGCCCTGCTGAATGAGTTTAGTTCGAGCCTCGGCATAGGCCATACCTTCCTCAATATCCACAAGTGGCTTACTGTCAGACTGCACGAGCTGAGAAGCGACAGGCTTTTCAGTCGGCTCGTTTGGGAGTGCTGACTCATCTTCAACAGCCGTATCCGTGGGAGGAGTGGTTTGAGAGACTGTGTCAGAAGGATCACCGCTAGCACAGCCGAATAATGCAATAAGCCCGATACAAGCAATCAGAGACAGGCACTGACTTTTCCGAAGGTTGGTTAGAGGTTCTGTAGTCTTCATAAATCTGAAATATGTTTATGGTCGTTTCAATTTGTTTTGAGAATTTTAATCGCCCTTATTATGGGTAAGAATTGTCTCATTCTTGAATGAACAAGGGAATTTGTGAAATTTGTCTCTTGACGAATCAACGACAAATTCAAAGAGTTTCAGGCTTGCTCTAAAAAAGTTAGACCGGGTAAAAATAGCCTTAATAAATAATAATACTGAATAAATTTCAGTAATTTCTGGATTTGGTGACATCATCTCTTGATTCCACAGAAATGCTTTATTTAAAGGCGACTCTGCTGTGATTCAGGGGTGTGTGGAGTTAAATGGGGAAATGGAAATACGCCGCAAAAAGAAGCTCCGCCATGATGAGCTAATTAGCTTTGAAGAGGAAATGGTGCAGGTCGATTTTGCTCAGTAATTGCTGGTTTTGATGGTTGGGTTATCTGAAATATTAGCCGTATTTCTCTGTTTAGTCTGTCGGTGGCTGAATCATTGTTTTGGAAACCATACGCGTCTGTTTGCGTTCGCCTTCGGTGAGTTCGTTGCCGATTTGGAGTTGGGTTGCGTTTTTCTGGAGAATTGTTGCGCCATTTTGATCGCCTAGTTGGATAGCGGTTTTGGCGGCAGTTTGGAGCATTGTGGCTGCGCCTTGGCGATCGCCTGATTTGAGTTTTGCTTCAGCCATTTGGGTTTGGCGATATTTAGCGAGGGCGAGGATCGAGAGTTGGACAGCGCTGTTGGGGTCAGGCTGATATTGGGATTGCACTTCCACAGAAATGGGAATGGCGTCTGACATGAGCTGGGTTTGCTCACTCGCGGGGTTATCGTAGCGAACTTGCACTGTGGCGATCGCCTGATCTCCGACTGCCAATTGATCGATATAAAGATTAGCCAAAATCACGCGCGGCACATCGGTCATCAGATCGCCTAAACGCACACCATAAAAATCACCTTCCCGGGCAACTTCTAGCTCAATGGTTTCGGGGGCAACTTGAGCGAGGGGTTTGAGATCTGCCAACCGAGAATTTGGCGTGAGTTCTAGCAATAATTGGGCATTGGTTAAGCCGACTGATTGGGCGCGACTGAGCAGACGTTCAAATTCTTCGACAGCTTGGTCGGGTGTTTCGATATAAGCGAGGCTACCGTTGGCGGCATCAGCAATACTTTCGAGGACATCTTGATTCCAGTTTGTGCCAAAGCCGAGCGTGCTGAGAGTGACGCCATGTTCTGCGGCAAGACGGGCGATTTCGAGACAGCGTTTGTTGTCGCCGTGTTCATTTTCACCATCAGTCAGAATAAAAACTTGAGCCGCGCGATTACCTGCACTGGCGGTCAACTCTTGTAAACCGAGCTTCATGCCGTCGTCAATACTCGTGCCACCTGCGGCTTCGAGACGACTAATTTGTCTTTTGATTTTGTCTTTATTGCTGACATCTTGGTTCGCCACAATCACTTTCGCTTTGTGGTCAAAGGCGATGATCGAGAGGCGATCGCCATCACGCAGTTTGTCAACGAGTTGAGAAGCGGCTTCTTTAACTGTCCGTAACGGTTTACCACTCATCGAACCGCTATGATCGAGCACTAGACAGAGATTGAGGGGAAGGGCTTGATCTAAATCTCCATCGGCGATCGCCGTAATCGAAAGAGACAATTGCCGCTGACTGTGGGGCTGCTGGGCATCGATGTGGGCATCACTGAGGAGTGCTTGAAGTCCGACTTTCATGATTATTCCAAAAACAAACTAATTCTAACCCCATCGCTAGGGACGGCCATTCCGTACTTTCAGCATAGCGTTTTCTTTTTTTCTTGAGGCAATTGTGCAGCGTATCGTAATGAAAATGTCAGCTCAAAATTCAGGCGATCGCCGCCCACAAGCTAACCACAATTACAATTGCCAAAACAACACCAACCGATAGGCGTTGTTGCTGTTCTTCTGGAGTTAGTTCTTGTAATTCTTTACGCATCCAAAAAACGCGTATCTTTTGACGGCGCTTAACAAAAAGATAGCTACGTCGTAACGTTTTAAAACCCATTTTTTTGTAAAAAGGCTTTGCATACTCTGATGCCATTACTAGCAATTTTCGCTGCTTTTTTACCCGCATAATTTCTGCCGCTGCAGTGATTAATTCAGTCCCAATTCCTTGGCGAACAAAATCAGGATGAACAAATAAACCAGAAATTTGTGATTGTGCAGTTCTTAGCGCAATAAACCCAATGAAATCGTGATTGCACAAGGCAACAAGAATTAATTCATCCCGCTTCTCTCGCTCGATATGCTGCTGGGTAATTAAGTTGTCCAGAACCTCGTCTGCAACAGTAGGAGCTAGTAAAACTCTCAAACTTAACGCTTGCAGTTGCAAAATATTTGGTAAATCTTTCGGTTCAGCAAAGCGAAAAAGTAGTTTCATTGATGGGCAGCCAATAACTTATGCGCCTTAAATTGCTGATCCGCTTCAGAAAATATTGGTTGCTTCAAAATAGAGCTTTGCAGATCAATAGAAGTATCAGCGCGAGCAATCTTCATACTTAAGCCTTGTAAGTTTCCATGATTCTACGTAAATAGTTTTGACTTCTTTAACAGAAACAATCCACTCAAATTTTTCAATGAATAGTATTGATTTGTTTGTAAAACCCACATTTGAAACGGTTTGAAAACAGTTTTTTCTACTAAGAAATTTTAAATAATCCCACTTAAACAAACAATTATGAATGCTTTTATAAGTGTCCCGTTTTAACGTAAATAGTGCAGCCTTCCGTGCTAAAAGGTGTGTGAATACTACCGGACGGATTGCGTAGCCATGTACCTTGGGGATAGCTACCAGCCTCATCTGCAAATGTGCCTTCAACCACAAAGATTTCCTCACCGCCCCAATGACTATGGCGATGGAAATACGTTCCCGGTTGCCAGCGGACAAGGGCAATGTTTTCGCCTTGAAAATTGTGTAACGGCATCACCTCTAAACCTTTCACTAAGCCCGGAATCCACATTTTTTTGTGAGTTTCAATTGTGACTTGAGTTTGATCATCGGGAGACATTTGTCTGAGTTTGACAAAAATAGTGCAGCCTTCTTTGCTATGGGGACGGTGACTAGAGCCGACGGGGTTGCGCACGTAGGTTCCGGCGGGATAATCGCCGTGCTCATCGGAAAATGTCCCTTCTAAGACTAAGAATTCTTCGCCGCCGCCGTGGGTATGTTCTGGAAAGTCGCTGTCGGGTGCATAACGAACAAGGGATGTGGCACGGGCGACTTCTTCACCGTCACGATCTAGCATTCGCCGTTGTACGCCAGCCATGGGTGAGTCTTGCCACGGCAATTCGGGGGTTTGTAAAACGACTCTTTCGGCTAGGTTTGCATTGATTTGCATAGGGTTTTTGTCTAACTATTGGACTCAAATTTTAAATGGCGATCGCCTCATTTCTTATTTTTACGCCTCAAGTCTACTTTTCAAGGTTGAGTAAGGAATTTTTCGGCGCAGCGCACAAACATTTCGACACCCATACCCAGAGCACTTTCATCAAAATTAAAACGGGGATGATGATGCGGATAGGCAAGGTCTAATTGTGGATTGGCTGAACCCATAAAAAAGTAACAGCCGGGTATCTCTTGCAAGAAAAAAGACATGTCTTCGCTGCCCATGGTTTGGCATTCGGGCACGACACCAAGCGGAGTTTCGATTGTTGCTTCGGCGACAGATTTAACAAGCGCTGCCATGTCTGGATCGTTAACAGTGGGCGGGTAAAGGCGCACATAATCTAATTCGTAAGTCGCGCCGTAACTCTGGCAAATGCCATTGATAATTGTCTCGAGGCGATCGCCCATCACTTTTGTGAGTTCGGGGTTAAAGTAGCGCACTGTTCCGCTCAGTTCAGCATGGTCAGCGATGACGTTGTGGGCCATCCCTGCTTTAAATTCGCCAACCGTGACAACCGCCGCATCAAGGGGATTCACTGTGCGAGAGACGAGCGTTTGCAGTGCTGTCACAATTTGAGCACCGACCACAATCGAATCGATGGTTTGGTGGGGCAAAGCGCCATGTCCACCTTTACCTTGAATATAAACTTGAAAACTTTCGGCGGCCGCCATTAATGGGCCGGATCTAACGCCGACTGCGCCCAACGGTAAATTATTCCAAATATGTAGACCAATGATCGCATCAACGTCGGGATTTTTGAGTACTCCGGCTTCGATCATTGGTTTCGCGCCACCGGGACTTTCTTCGGCCGGTTGAAAAATAATTTTGACTGTGCCCTGAAAACTATCGCGATGTTCGTGGAGATATTTCGCTGTACCGAGGGCGATCGCCACATGACCATCATGACCACAAGCGTGCATCACCCCATCATGCTGCGACGCATAATCAATCTCATTTTCTTCTTGAATCGGCAGCGCATCCATGTCCGCACGAATGGCCAATACTTTTCCCCGATCTGTCCCTTCAATCACCGCCACAACACCAGTTTGGGCAATGCCAGTTTGATGCTCAATGCCCCATTCGGTGAGCTGTTGGGCAATAAATGCCGCCGTCATATTTTCGTTAAAAGCAAGCTCTGGCTTTTGGTGAAGCGATCGCCGCCATTGCACTAGCTCTGCTTGTAGATTCTGGATTGCGGGGCGGATGCGATGCTTGTGGAGGATGGCATCCAAACTAACAGTAGAAACCATAAAAGTATTGGAAAAAGCTGAATTTGCTTTCTCTAGTGTAGAAGACGCCCTCCGATCTGGTTGTGCTGAGTCTGAAACATTTTTAATTGGAGTCCAAATTATTTTCAATTAATCATCAATCAGGATGAATCAATCTCGAACTAACTTTTGATCACCTCAGCCAGATATTCGGCCCAATTATTCAGCTCAATCTTCGTCACTACCTTGGGCGGGATACCACAGCAACCGTACGGCTAAAGTTGCGAAACCAATTGCCGCTAATCCTTTTAAAACTTGAGTTGGTAAAAACTGAGCAAAAGCCCCTCCGGCCAACACACCAAGCAAACTCGTCAAAATTAATGCGGTCACCGATCCGAAAAATACAGCCACTGGTGATTTAGAACTACCACCGAGGGCGATCGCCGCCAACTGACTTTTATCCCCAATTTCTGCGAGAAACACCGTCACAAAACTCAAACCCAATAATTGCCAATCCATTCACCTGTCCTCCCTTTGAAATCTTGATAACGCCAAACCTACGCAGCGATAATATCTGCGATTAGTAAACCTGAAATAACCAATAACAACACACCCACACAAGTATCCAGCACATCCGGGGCTAACTTCTTCGCGAGCCAGTAGCCGACAATCACGCCCAACAAACTGGTACTAATTAACGCCAGTGCCGCCCCCAAAAAGACAACCCACGGACTTTCTGCCTGAGCTGCAATTAGTAACGTCGCGAGCTGAGTTTTATCACCCATTTCTGCCGCAAAAATTGTAAAAAAAGTGGAGCCAAAAACAGTCCAGACAGACCATTTTTTTTCTTGTTTCGGAGATGCGCTATCAGCCATAGAGGTTTGGGAGCGTAAAAATGAATTTTTGTTAATACTCTGTTTATTGAACCATGAAGAGAGTTTATTTATTTTCGTCAGCTTCCGGCGGACAGATCGGCCGAGTCAGGGCATAGATCAAACTGGGTGTGCCGCCAATGAGACCTATAACTAACCAGCGTTTGAGGGCATAGCCTTTTCGGTAAGCAACGAAAGCTGCACTGAGGCCAATGGCGCAATGGAGGCTGCCGAGAAGCAGGATGGGGTGTTGAAAAATGAACTCGTACATAGAGATCAATGGTATAACCATTAGAAACAACGTTACATTTCGCAAACAATATCAATGACATCAGTTACTGTGCGCCCCAGTGCCACGACTATTTTAGAAAAACATCCGAATTTACGGTTGCGGGACATCCTCAATACCTTGCCCCGTTCTGTATTCGAAATCGACCCGGTTAAGGCTTGGTCTAGAGTGCTCTTGAGTGTGGTTGCGGTAGTTGCTTGCTATGGACTACTGGCGATCGCCCCTTGGTATCTCTTGTTGCCGCTTTGGTTCTTGACTGGTACGGCGCTTACCGGATTTTTTGTGGTTGGTCACGATTGTGGTCACCGTTCTTTTTCGCGCAAAAACTGGGTTAATGACCTTGTTGGTCACTTGGCTTTTTTGCCGCTAGCTTATCCGTTCCACCCTTGGCGTTTGCTGCACAATCATCACCATCGCTACACCAATAACATGGATGAAGATAATGCGTGGCTTCCTTTCACCGCGCAAGATTGGGAAGATTCGCCTGCATGGTTAAAGTTTATTTACACTAATGTGCGGGGTCGTTTTTGGTGGTTGGCTTCGATTTTGCACCAAACAAGATTGCACTTCGACTGGACGCAGTTTGAGGGCAAGAAGCGTGAGCAATTCCGTTTTTCTGTGCTGTTTACGGTGATTACGGCGGCGATCGCCTTTCCAGTGATGTTTTACACCTTGGGCGTGTGGGGCATAGTCAAATTCTGGTTAATGCCTTGGTTGGGCTACCACTTCTGGATGAGCACCTTCACCATCGTCCACCACACTGTGCCTGAGATTCCTTTTAACTACAGCGACAAATGGAACGAGGCGATCGCCCAATTATCCGGTACAGTCCACTGCGACTACCCTAAATGGGTTGAAGTGTTGTGCCACGACATTAATGTCCACGTCCCTCACCACCTGTCTACAGGCATCCCGTCTTACAATCTCCGCGCGGCCCACGCCAGCATTAAAGAAAATTGGGGTGAATACCTCTACGAAACTAAATTTTCATGGGAATTGATGAAAACCATCACCGATGAGTGCCATCTTTATCATCCCGAAGACAACTATGTTTCTCTCCCTAATTACAAACGAGGCTAAACAGAGCAAATTCGTCATTTCCAGTAACGTTGGAAGACAAAGCCCCTAGTTAGGCCATCACGACCGAAGCTTAGGGGCGCACATCATATTTTTTCTGTATGTCTCTATTTTTTCCGTAAGCACTCCATTTTGTGGGGTGCTTTTTGTTGCTCTGATGCTGCTCTCTGTTTTATTCACTAAAGAAGTCGTGGTACGCTTCCATGCCGTGTTCGCCAATATCGAGGCCATCTAATTCTTCTTGTTTTGACACGCGTAAGCCGATACTAAAGGCCAAAATGAGCCAGACACCAAAGCTAAAAAGCACCGTGAAAATGCCGACTGCGATTACGCCGAGTAGCTGGATGAGTAATTGCTGTAAACCACCGCCGAGCAGCAAGCCTGCCACTGGGCCAGCACCCTCAGCATACCAAGGATAAATGTCGCCACCGACGCTAAAGAGGCCAACGGCAAGGGTTCCCCAGATGCCGCAAACAAGGTGAACGGATAGTGCGCCAACTGGATCGTCAATCTTAAACTGCTCAAAGGCGAGCACGGCGTAGACAACAACAACTCCGGCGATCGCCCCGATGACAATTGCCGCAGGCACACTCACAAACGCACAACCCGCCGTAATCGACACTAATCCAGCCAAGATCCCGTTAATAATCATCGAAAGATCCGGTTTGCCAAATTGGAGCCAAGACATAATTGTTGCTGCCAATGCACCCGCTGCCGCCGACATATTTGTCGTGATGATAATGTGACTAATCGCCTCTGGATCCGCTGCCATTGTGGAACCGGGATTAAAACCAAACCAGCCTAACCACAGAATCAAACCACCAAGCGTTGCCGTGCTCATATTATGACCGGGCATCGCGTTGATGCGACCACCTGCATATTTTTCGAGCCGAGGCCCTAGCAATATCGCACCGACAAAAGCAGCCCAACCGCCGACCGTATGCACCACTGTCGAACCCGCAAAATCATAAAAGCCGAAGTCTGCTAGCCAGCCGCCGCCCCAAATCCAGTGACCTGTGATGCTGTAGGAAAAAGCGACGAGCAAAAAGCTGAAAATGATGAAGGCCGAAAATTTGATCCGCTCTGCGACTGCGCCCGACACAATCGTGGCTGCCGTTCCAGCAAAGGCGAGCTGAAAGAAAAACTTCGTAAAAAGCGGTACACCAGCCCAGTTTAAAGATTCGAAAACGCCTCGATAGCTACTCCCAACCAAGGGACTATTGTCTGCGCCTGTGAGAAAAAAGCCATTAAAGCCAAATAGACCTGTGCCGTCACCAAACATAATTGCGAAACCGACTGCCCAAAAAGCCAAGCTAGAAAGGGCAAAGACAATCACGTTTTTCGCCAGAATATTAACGGTATTTTTGGCACGACAAAAACCGCTTTCGAGCATTGCAAAGCCTGCGTTCATGAAGAAAATGAGAATGCCAGCAAAGATAACCCAAAGCGTGTCTAAGACAACTTGGATTTCGGTCGGAATTTCATTCACTACATCTTGGGCGATCGCCCCACCCATCCACAGACAGGGCAACAGTAGTGCAAGTAAAACCGTCCTGAGCCAACGATAAGATTTTCCTGTCCAAGGCGATGAGATGGAAGCAGATTTTGAGAAAAACATAGAGTTTTAAATATCACGAAAAAATGAAAAGAAAGAAGCAGCGCAGTATTGTGATTTATCTCTTGTTCAATTCTGAAGGATTGACCTCCGGAAAGAAGAGATTGCAATGTTTTATACCGTAGTAAACCATAAAGAATGTTCTAATTGTTGTTACGACTAGTAAGGTTTTAAACAAAAGAAGGCAGAAATTCAAGCCCGTTAGAAAAAGTCTTGAAGTTTATCCCTGATTCCTTCGATTTTCTTTGCAATAAATGACAAAGATTAATTACTTCTTGACAGACTAACTACTTAGATTTGATTAAATAGTTACAAGTCAGTAGCCTTGAACAATGTTTGTCAATTTACGTGAACAGAACATTTATCGGATGTAAATCCTATGGCTATAGTCGGTACGCGCATTTTTATTTTGCACCAATCACCTCTACAGGTGCGCATTTGGCAGAAGATTCTCCAGTCTCAAAATTTGTCTGCAATTCCTCTACCTGTTAGTACAAACTTGTTGCAGCAAATTGCTGATCTAGAGACAAAAGGAATGTCGTTGCCAGATCTAATTTTGTTAGCCGAAGATTTGCCTAATTTCAATGTTGAAGGTTGTTGTCAGTTATTGCAAAATCGGCCAGAACCAATTCCGGTTATTTTGTTAGCAAATCAAATGCAAAAAATCTCAACGCTTAATCGTCAGCAAGCGATTGGTATCGGCGCGGCTGACATTTTACCGCAGTTTGATCCTGAAACTTTTGCGATTGAAGCGGTGAATGCTCTGAAGGCGATCACTAAAATTGTTGAAGGGATTGACCTCAATAATAATGAATTGATCCAATGCCTAATGAGCTTGAAGCGAGACCTTGCCAACAATGCACCCATTCGAACCGCCGCAGTCTCTAGCGCTCGCACTACAGCAGCGAAAAAAATAGAAGTTGATGCTGAAAGTAATACGACAGAATCCGCAGAAGTAGACGCGCCACAACCTTCTCAAAAGCGCATCTATCGCGGCCGCAGCTACTAAAATTTACCACTGCATCACATAAAATATTGTCGGCAACTTCAACAGGCGACATGATGGATCTCCGCTGGCAACGTTTTTGGATTCGGGATTGGCAACCGGGCGATCGCCAATTAGCCGCAGCAATTATCAAACAAGTTTTATTGGAATACGGTTTGCCATGGGAGCCGGAAGGGGCAGATGCTGAAATTTTCCAAATTGAAGATTTTTATTGGCAGCGTGGTGGTGAATTTTGGGTAATTGAGCAAGACGGAGTACTTGTTGGAACAGCCGCTTACCAACCGCTCCAGCGCGATCAAAGTGCCGTAGAAATTCGCAAAATGTATTTACTACCAGCAGTGCGCGGTAAAGGGTTGGGCAAATATTTACTACAAAAATTAGAGCAGGCGATCGCCGCCAAAGGATATCAAAGCATTTGCATCGAAACAGCAAGTATTCTCAAAGAAGCTGTCCAACTTTACGAAAACAACGGTTACCAACCGATCACAGAAATCGAAACAGCACGCTGTGATCTGGCCTATATCAAACATTTAAGCGATGTAAAAAATAGCTAGAGGATACGCTTCAATTCTCTTTTCAAAATAATTTTAACTAATAAAAAAACGCACAATAACTGCACGTTTTCTCATCTTTAAATCTTAAGAGTTTTATAAAAAATATCGAACTTAAATAGCCCGAAAAATTCACTTCAAAAAATGATTAACGAAACATACTACTAACAGAACTTTCTTCATGGATGCGCCAAATAGTTTCACCCAAAAGATTTGCAACAGTCAACACTGTCAACTGATCAAATTGTTTGTCCGCAGGAACAGGAATTGTATTAGTCACAATCACCTCTTCAAATAATCCATTCGATAAACGATCTACAGCAGGGCCAGAAAAAACTGGGTGAGTCGCACAAGCATAAACTTGTTTCGCGCCTTCTTGCTTAAGGATTTTTGCACCTTCTTGCAACGTGCCCGCAGTGTCAATCATGTCGTCAACAAGGATCGCAGTTTTGCCCCGCACTTCGCCGATTACATTCATCACTTCAGCGACATTATGAGCCTGACGACGTTTATCAATGATCGCGAGTGGTGCATCGTCTAACTTTTTCGCAAAAGCACGGGCGCGAGCAACACCACCAACGTCTGGGGAAACGACAACAATATCGTCAAGGTTTTTGCTTTTGAGATAATCCAAAATGACAGGCGAACCATACACATGATCGCAGGGAATATCAAAATAGCCTTGAATTTGAGCTGAATGTAAATCCATTGCTAGCACTCGGTTTGCACCTGCTTGGGTGATCAGGTTTGCGGCTAGTTTTGCTGTAATGGACTCTCTGCCAGCGGCTTTGCGGTCGGCCCTAGCGTAGCCGTAGTAGGGAATTACTGCGGTAATCTGTCGGGCAGAGGCTCGGCGGCAGGCATCGATCATGATCAACAGTTCCATTAGGTGATCGTTGACGGGTCGGCAAGAGGGTTGCACAAGGTAAACATCGCACCCACGAATGGATTCTTGAATTTGCACATACATCTCGCCATCTGCAAATTGTTTGCGGATCATGGGGCCGAGATCCATGCCTAGGTAACGAGCAACCTCGTTGGCAAGTACTGGGTTGGCAGAACCTGAGAATAGGCGTAGACGGTTACTGGCAGATGGAGCTTGGAGAACGGACTGTAAGGCGAGGGTCGCGGAGTGGCTCACAGCGGAATAAACCTCTCTTTTATGTTGATAAATGGACATCCAATAATTTTAGGAGAACAGTTTGGTTGCTCTCGATTGATTTAGGCAGTTTGCTTTGCCAGAGTATAATTAGGACTCCCCACCAATTGGCTGGAACTCGGCCTCGTATGGACTTAGCGTCGCTTGGAAATGTTCCGGGGGCGGTCTCTTCGATAATTTATTGGTGGGAAAAAATAGTTAATAAAATACGAAAAAAGTGTTAAGGAATATAGGCTCTTTTCGGGTCTATTGTACTCAATAAACCTTAAAATTCAATTGAAGATTTATTTATGCTGAAGAATTGCTTGTTAATTGCCGGAACGGATACGGATGTGGGAAAAACGGTGGTTAGCTCGGCTTTAATTGCTTACTGGCGTCATTATCTCGCGACTTCTCGGCTTAGCGTGATTAAGCTTTTGCAAACTGGGATCGGCGATCGCCAATGGTATGAACAATTTTGTGATGATCAAGTCGTCGTGTCTACGCCGTTAGAATTTGAACAACCTGTCGCTCCACCAGTTGCGGCGGCGGCTGAGGGGAGAGTGATTGATTTGGGCGTTGTGTGGCAAGCGTTACAGAGTTTGAGGCAGACTCAAGATTTTGTGATTGCGGAATCGCTGGGGAGTTTGGGTTCGCCCGTGACTGAAGAAATTGTGGTCGCAGATTTGGCCGGGGAATGGCGGTTACCGACGATTTTAGTGGTTCCGGTACGTTTGGGGTCGATTGGTCAGGCGATCGCCCAAGTGAGTTTGGCACGGGAACGAAAAGTTGATTTGCAAGGGATGATTCTCTGTTGCGATACGCCGGATGCTGCTGCACAAGTTGAAGCACTGACGCCGCCACTGCTTTTGCAACGATTGACTCAACTGCCGGTGTTGGGTGTGATGCCTTTTATTGAAGATTTTGGCGATCGCCAAGCTTTAGCGCAGATTGTCTCTAGTTGGAAGCTCGAACATTTTATTCCTAAAGATTGCTTAACTTATGGGCAGTCGGACTCCCTCAAGGCTGTTTCGTAATTTCAATTTTGCCGTGGTCAATGCGCCAACAGCGATCGGCGATCGCCTCTAGTTCGTCAGGGTCATGGGTCACGATTAACAAAGTCCAATGCTCCTTGAGCTTCGCCAACAACTTTGCTAACTGCGATCGCATTGACCAATCCAAGCCCGCCGTCGGTTCATCCAGCATCAACAAATTAGGTTGACGAATTAATTGCACCGCCAGAGACAACCGTCGCTGTTGACCACCACTGAGCGCGTGAGGAGAAGCCTTGTGATTAAGGTGAGCCAAATCAACCTCTGCCAGTGCCTGATTGACCTGTTCGAGGCGTAGCTCTGGGTGACCAAAGCGCAACTCTTCCAAAATTGTTGAAGCGCAAAAATGTCGCTCAGGAAATTGAAAAACCAAGCCTGCCAACTGCTGCAAATGTAGATCCGTTAAATCTTGATCTTTCCAGCGAATGCTGCCTTTTGTTTGCTGAGCCAGACCCGCCAAAATTTCGAGCAGCGTCGTCTTACCCGAACCACTCGGCCCGACAATCAAACCTAATTCTTGAGGAGCTAACTCCAAACTCACCCCTTTTAAAATCGGCTCTGGCGTCGCGGCGGGATGGTAATAAAGATCATTCAGATAGAGCATAAACCGCCCAAAACAAAACTTCGCCTAAGGTAACACAGCTTTTTTCGAGGATCGATCTTTTTCTGTGTAACTTTGCTGTATTGTTGATGGCTGGCATCGAGTATAAATAGACTGCTAGCTTTAGAAAACTTCAAGAAAAATCAAGTTGACGCTCAGTTAAAAACAAGTTTAATTTACTAATAAATTCTCGTGTTTGTTTACTGCTACATTAGTAATTGAAGTTAGAGATAAAAGATAACTTCTTCGGCAGATGAAACAGCCATTGTCAAAGTTAGTGTTAAGGAGATAAATACGCTGTTTATTTTCATATCTGTCCCATTGAAAAACAATACCACCCAAACTCGAAATCCATACTTCCGATAACTGTCAAAAAGGGAGCAACCCAACTAAAGCTTAGTTGCCGCCTCCAAACCGAAAAAGTTATGTGAATGGAAGTCCTCTGGAGAGTAAGTTCTGGGTGGTATTGTTATGTGCAGCTATTAACGTATTTCATATCTCAAATCAGGTTTTTAACTCGTTAGCTTCTAGGGCGATCGCCAATTTTTCCGCGATGCCAGCGACCCATTTTTCATCTTGTTTGGTGTAGCTCCGAGGAATATTTGTACCGACGACGAGTAATCCGTTCTTATTGATAGGCTGACAAATAATGCCTTGAGTATTTTCTGGGAAATAATCGAATTCAACTCGGCCCGGATAAACTTTCAAAGTGACTAAATAAACGGCTTTTTGTGTTTTTAAAACGCGCTCGGCGATCGCCCCAATATTAAACTCTTTTTTCTCCGGTAAAATACCGCGTCGTACCAATAGGCGATCGCCATAATAAATCACGAGCGATTTCGTCACAGTATTCGTAAGCAATAAATGCGACGCCCAAGCCAACTCAGTTTGAATGCTTTCTGGCAAATCATCAGCTAGCTCAAATTCTTCCTCTCCTTCTAGCACAACCGCTTCCGGTGGCTTCGGTTGAATCTGCTCCCACAACAGTGTCACCAAAATTAAAATCGCGCTCAAAATGACCCCTACGACATCAGAACGCGCCTGAGAATCGGTCAGAGCTGGGGTCAGCAAACGATTCAGCATCAACATTGATCCACCAATAACGCCGACAGTGAGCGGAAGATTTTTGATCGGACTAGTGGATTCTGCCATGGGTTCGAGAAAAAAAGTGTGTGTCTCTAGCTTCAAGAATCGCCGGAGTAAAGTCAACTCAAAAATGAAGTCATAGAAAAAGCAGCTAGTAACCGGAAGCTACTAACTGCTATTAATTTAGGCAATTTCAAATTTGACTAAGACCTGAACTCGCTTGAACAACGATTATGCAGATTGTATGGACTGAGATTCTTTGCGAGTTTTGAGAAGATTGACAATATTCGACTTCTCTAGGAGTCCAACAAGAGTTCCGTTGTCACGAGTCACAGCGAAAGCTTTAGCATTTTGCTTTTCAAGTTTACCGACGACGTCAAGGAGAGATTGGTCTGATTCGACTTGGTTCTCTGCGGTGATGGGTTCTACAAAGTAGCGGACGTGATAGTCAGACCAGCGCTCTGAAGGAATTGAACGGATGGCTTCGAGACGAATGCTACCGAGTAGTTGATTATCGTTGTCTTTGACGAGAAAACGTTGCCACTGGTTGGGGGTGTTGGTCATGATCGTCATGTCAGCAAAGTCACGTAATGTGGTGTCTGCATTGACGATTGGGCCTTCTGTAACGACAGCATCGGCTGCGGTTAAACCAGAGAGGGCTTGTTGAATGGTTGCGGACTGGGCAGAGCTACCGGCGTTCTGAAGTAAGAACCAACCGATGATCAATGTCCAGAAGCTACCGATGTTAGAAATACCGAGGACTGCGAGGATACCGAGGGTAATGGCAGACCAACCGATAAATTGACCGACGCGGCTAGCCCAGATGACGCCTTTAAATTGATTACCTGTAATTTTCCAGACGATTGATTTAAGGACGTTACCACCGTCGAGGGGTAGGCCGGGAATCATGTTGAAAGTGGCGAGAATGAGGTTGATGTAAGCGAGCAATCCGGCGATCGCCGCTGCGGGGCCAGTCACAATACCACTAGCAGCTACGAAGCTGAGCAGGATGAATAGGGCCAAACTGACGAGGGGACCAGCGACAGCAATCCAAAAAGCATTACCGGGCGTCTTCGCCTCTGCGTCTAAACTAGCCAAACCACCAAACAAAAAGAGAGTAATTGAGTTGACGCCAATGCCGCGCTGTTGAGCAGCAAAACTATGTCCTAATTCGTGGAGTAGCACAGATGCGAACATCAGCAGACCTGAGATGAGTCCGAGGGCGATCGCACTACCGCCAAGCCATGGAAATTGTGCTGCCAAGCCGCTACCGAAATTCAGGGTAACAAGGGCGAGAACAATAAACCAAGAAATATTAATGAAAAATGGAATACCAAATAGGTTTCCGACTCTAAAATTGCCGTTCATAGAAGGGCCTCCTTTGCTGAGATTTAGGCTAGTTAAAGATTGGCTCATCGACCGGACGTCGTAATTGTGGAAATCTTTAAAACCTGTTTCGTAACTCCTTCATTGTAACGACTTGTAACAACGCTGAAAGCTAGTAACTGTAGTGGTAGCCGCCACATCGGGGTTCGGTCTAAATGATCTATTTCCAAAGGCGTAAGGGAGAATACTTAGTCTGAGTTTGGGATAAGCAAGGTGTGGAATGGAGACGCGGAGAATGGGAGGGTGGGTGATGGGGAGAAGATTTTATTTTAAATAGAGATTTTGATTGAAAAAATAGTAGTTTCCCCTGTCTCTTTGTCTCTTTGTCTCTTTGTCTCTTTGTCTCCGTGTCTCCCTCTTCTCTGTGTCTCCCCGTCCCCCCTCCCCCTGTCCACAAAAAAAGCCCGCTGTTGAACAGTAGGCCATGGTTAATTCGATTCTAATGACTGATGAAGTGAAGCGATCTAAGGGCAATAAAGCGTTTCAGCCGTGTCATTACCCGTGGTGGGGTTGGTTCCGGCAGCGAGTTCACAGAGTTTCTCATTTTCATTTTTGAGGATTAGAGCATCGGTAAAATCTGCGCCTGTAATCATTGTGCTTGGCGTAATTTTGACGCTCGCTAGATAGGCGCCGCTAAGGTTGGCATTGGTAAAATTCGTATGACCGATGCGCGCCGAATCGAGCACTGCGCCCCGTAGATCTGCCCCTTCAAAATTGACGAATTCTAGATTCGCCGAGAAAAAGCGTACGCCCCGCAAATCGGAATAACTGAAGTCGCTACCCCGCAAGCTGGCGAGATCGTAACTATTGTCTTTGAGATCTTGGTGAGAAAAGTCTTCTTGGACAAAATTGCTTTTGTTATAGTCCACTGCCCATGCGTTCGGCGTGGTCGCTACGGCAAAACCGAGCATGATCGAAATCGATAGACAGGCGATCGCCAAAAACTTTTTTAAATGTTGTTCCATAATTCACAACTCTAACCCCCAAATCACTGCCTTCGTATTTTATACCGAAGCCTCCTGCGTCCAAATTTTTGCTATGAGAATCGCTGGCAGCAAAACTTCGCCCTCACTCCCAGTCAAATTTCGCCCAATCGCTTCCTTTCACGAAATAAATAACGGTAGACTGTATGCCACTACTTTTTCAGCCAAATTTATCGATAGTCCGCCCTTATGACTGCTAATACCGAAATCTCAACATCCCAGTACGACGCGATTGTCATTGGCTCTGGTATTGGAGGATTAGTGACGGCGACACAGTTAGCCGTAAAAGGCATCAAGGTTTTAGTGCTCGAAAAATACATCATTCCTGGTGGCAGCGCGGGCTATTTTGAGCGAGATGGTTATCGTTTTGATGTCGGCGCATCGATGATTTTTGGTTTTGGCGAACAGGGAACGACCAATCTTTTGACCCGTGCCCTCGCTGCGGTGGACATGAAAATTGAGACTATTCCAGACCCGGTGCAGATTAATTACCATTTGCCGAATGATCTTAATATTCGGGTGCATCGGGATTATGAAGCATTTTTGCAAGAATTAATTGCCCGTTTTCCCAATGAAGAAAAAGGCATCCGCAAATTTTATGGGGAGTGCTGGGATGTTTTCAATTGCCTTAATAGCATGGAGCTTTTGTCGCTGGAAGAAATTCGCTATTTGCTCCGCGTCTTTGCGCAGGAACCTCTATCTTGTCTCGGCCTGCTGAAATATTTGCCGCAGAACGCGGGCGATATTGCTCGTCGCCACATTAGTGATCCGGAGCTGCTGAAATTTATCGACATGGAATGTTATTGCTGGTCGGTGGTTCCGGCTGAGCTAACACCGATGATTAATGCGGGAATGGTTTTCAGCGATCGCCACTACGGCGGCATTAATTATCCAAAAGGCGGTGTGGGTCAAATTCCGCTCAAATTGGTCGAGGGTTTAGAAAAGCACGGCGGTGAAATCAAATACGGCGCGAATGTAGACAAAATTATCACTGAATTTGGAAAAGCTGTTGGGGTGCGTCTGGCAAATGGGACTGAGTATCGCGCTAAAAAAATCATCTCTAATGCGACCCGCTGGAATACCTTCGAGAAATTATTAGATCCAGACCTCAAGCCAAAGTTCGAAAAAAAATGGGGCGATCGCTACCAAAAATCCCCTAGTTTTCTTAGCGTTCATCTTGGCGTCAAAGCCGATTTATTGTCGAAAGATGCCGACTGTCACCATATTTTGCTTGAAAATTGGGAGAATATTGAAGATGAACAAGGCACAATTTTTGTCTCAATTCCCACGCTGCTTGATCCTAGTCTCGCGCCAGCCGATCACCACATCATTCATACGTTTACGCCTAGTTGGATTGACCAATGGTTGAACCTGCCACCCAAAGAATACGAAGCCAAAAAAAAGGCCGCAGCTTGGCGACTTATTCATCGTTTAGAAAAGATTTTTCCCGGCCTCGAAGGCGCAATCGACTTTGTGGAAGTCGGAACACCTCGAACACACCGCAAATTTCTGGGACGGATTGATGGTTCTTATGGCCCGATTCCCGACCATAAACTACCGGGCTTGCTCGGCATGTTTAATTTTGGCGCTGGCTTACCCAAAGTGAACAAGACGGATCTCAAAGGTTTGTATTGCGTTGGCGATAGTACTTTTCCCGGGCAAGGTTTGAATGCCGTTGCTTTTTCCGGGTTCGCTTGTGCCCACAAGGTTGCGACGGATTTGGGAGTGTAGTTTACAAAAAACGTTCTAAGACTTCGACGGTTGCTTTGCCTGTTTTCTCCCAACTAAACTGTTTGGCTCTGGCGAGTCCCAACTCTGATAATTTCGCTCGGAGCTGTGAATCGTCGGCGATCGCCTGCATTGCATCGGCAATTTCAGCCGTATTGTAGGGATCTACTAAAATCGCTGCATCTCCCGCTACTTCTGGCATCGAGGCCAAATTCGACGTGATTACCGGAGTTCCACAACCCATAGCTTCTAAAATCGGTAGCCCAAACCCTTCCCACAACGATGGAAAAACGAGGGCGATCGCCTCAGAAATAACTCTCGGTAAATCCTCATAGGGAATATAATCTAAAAACTTCACCCGTTCACCCAGACCTAATTCTGCAATCTGTTGTCGCAATAAAGGCGTGTGGCGATCGTCCACTGGGCCGACCAAAAGAAGTTGGTATTCATCACAATTATTTAGTTTGGCGATCGCGCTAATGATACGACCAATATTTTTATGGAGATCATGTCTCCCGATGAATAAAAAATAAGGCTGATTTAAAGAGTTGTTGTTTGCAACTTTTGGCTGAAAATGTTGAGCATCATAGGCCAAAGGTATAAACGTAATCTTATTGTTTGGAATCTGACAGAAGTCAATAATATCTTGAGCCGTTGCTTCAGAGTTGCAAACTATATGTTTCGCTTGTTTTAAAACCTGAGGAACATAATAACGATGGTATGGAATAAGTGGTGAAGATCGTCGAGGAAACCTTAATGGAATAAAGTCATGGATCATAACAACGCTACGACATTTAGACCATAAAGGCGCTTCGGAAATAGGAGAAAATAAAATTTTTGCTTTTAATGCTGTGTAGATGCTCGGCAACTTGAACTGTGTCCATGTTAAACGATTAAGATGCCCTTTCGGTCCAAGTTGAGGACTTAGATTGTCTGGGATTTGATAGCAAGTATAATCTTTATAGGGTTGACTACTTAGTAGCGTTGAAGTATCTGAGCTGAAATAAGGCAACAACGATCGTGTGTAACGACTAAGACCTGTTGATTGTGAAGTAAGTCCTGCCAAATTAATTAAAATTTTGCTCATATTTATGTTCTGTATAAAAATGCAAAATACTAAATTCTCAAGGAGAAAATTGTTGTTAAAATTCTTTTTGGAATACCCTCGTATGAATTTTGTGTATGGCTACCTGTAAACCTTTGAATTTAGCTTTTCCAATTACTGGACGTAAGATTAGAAGGGCACATGCATTTAAAATGAATCGTACTAGATAGAAAATAAAGACAAATAAATTCGTATGTCGATATAGAGCCATTAGATAGCTATAACTACTGTGATAAATTTTTTTTGAAATATTTCTATCTGTTATTTCAGAGACTTTGTGAACAATACTTAGCTGGTTAGTGATTGCAATTTTGTGACCCTGAGATTTATAGCGAATACAGAAATCAAAGTCTTCATAGTATAAGAAAAAATTAGGGTCAAAGTATGGAAGTGTCTCGAATTTTAAAAGGTTGAGCATTAAGCTACAGCCACTTATCCAGTCGCTATCTGCCATGTCTGGACAAGGTTTGCTCTGTGATTGAATACTTCCTTTATTTTCTTTAAATATTCCTCTAGAGAACCAGATCTCATCTTGATCCGTATAAATGGTTGTGCCGAGTAATGAAATACTCGAATGTTTTTTCCATAAATTTTGAACGAAAGTCCAATAATCTTTTTGACATGATTTTGGGAAATAAGTATCCGGGTTCAATAACCAAATAATTCCTTGAGGATCTCGTTTCGCTATGGTCTTTATTCCTAAATTGCAGGCTTTTCCAAAACCCAAATTTAAGTCACTATCGATAATAGGGTTGTTTATAGC
>JBARRZ010000132.1:0-3646 GCA_049644465.1 Limnothrix sp. | reverse complement strand
AAACAGCATTTTGTGGATCTAGCTTAATTGCATCTTTGTACGCTTCAATCGCAGCAGGTAGATCTCTGGAAAGTTGTAGGACATTCCCCAAATTGTATTGAATGTCTGCATTGTTTGGATCAAGACTTAGAGATTTTTGAAAAGATTGAATTGCTTGTGAGTACTCTTCTTGCTCTTGATAAATATTGCCGAGATGATTATGGGCATTCACATCATTGGGGGCAAAACTTAAAAGATGTTGAAATATCTGTAATGCCTCGTCATATTTAGATTGTTGCTGAAGAGAATAGCCAAGATTATTAAGGAAGCCAGCATCCTTTGGCTGAAGAGCAATCGCTTCACGATAAGCAACTTCAGCTTCAGCATAATTCTTTTGGAATAAAAAAGTGTTGCCTAGATTAAAGTATAATCCTGCATTATTTGGCGATACTAAAATAGCTTGATGAAAGCATTCGGTAGCTTTATCCCAGTTTTCAATTTTTTGGTATAAATTACCCAAAGCATTCAATATTTCAACATTCTCTGGTTGCAATTCAATAGCTTTTTCATAAGCGGCGATCGCCTGATCTAATTGTCCCTGTGTTAGCAAATCCTCTCCCTTAGTGCAAAGATCTTTTAAAAGATTATCTTCAGCAAAATTAAGCTGATTGTGTTGCGAGAATAAAAAACTATTCTCTATATCTCGATTGAGCCATGATACTAGCGCCTGCTCGATTTCCCCAAAAACACTTCCCCAATCTCCGCATTGATGCTGCCGGAAAAGAGTCATTGTTGGATACCAAGGCGTATCTTTTCGTTTAAGCTGCCATCGCCAATCAGGAACAAAAGGTAGCATCACCCAGACAGATTTTCCCATAGCCCCAGCTAAATGAGCAACAGCTGTATCAACAGTAATTACTAAATCTAGCTGTTTAATAATAGATGCTGTATCGTAAAAATCATTAAGTATCAAACTAAGATCATGCAGATTATTCCATTCATTCAGAAAAGGTTGTATTTGTGAAGTATCTTCTCCGACTTGTAAGCTGAAAATAGCGATTTTTTTTGAATTTTGAAGATATGCTTGAGAGTCTAAAAAACTAGATAGAGTAATAGATTTACTCCTATACATTTTGGGATTTGTGAGACTACTTCCCCAAACAATTCCAATATTAAATTCTTTTAGCTTTTCTGATAAATTATTCTTATTTGAAATTCTTGAAGGCGAATGAATATAAGGAATATCCAGAGGAATCGTATTTTCATTAGTCTGGAGTAAATGAGGCAGGCTTAATAAAGGTATGTGATCTTTATATTCTGATAGCTGAATTTGATTTTGATCAACAATTTTTAATGACAATTCTAAACAGTTTTCAAATAGCTTTATTAGTAAAGGATTAACACTAATAGTAATGTCCATACCTTGTTGCTGAAGGAAAACTGCATAACGAATAAATTGTAAAGAGTCTCCTAATCCTTGCTCACTCCATACAAAAAGTGCTTTATCTTTTTCAAGTGAACCAGAATAAAGTGGGCTATCAATTAATGGAGGAAGTGAGTCAGATGCCTTAAATCGGCTTTCATATCCTGCCCATCCTTGTGGCAACTTTCCAGCTAATAATAAGCTCCATCCTAGATTGAATTTTGCCTGTATATTATCTGGCTGTTGTTCTAAAACTTCCTGATAAATATTGATTGCGTTGCTAATGTTTCCTTGCTCTTGTAAAGCATTGCCTAAGTTATATTTGATATTAGGATTCGTTGGATCAATATTGATAGCTTTTTGAAAATATTGGAGAGCCTCCTCATATTTTTCTTGCTGTTGAAAAACTGTACCGAGATGATTATAGCCGGAGTAATCTTGAGGTCGTAATTCTATCGTCTTCTCAAAAGCGTCAAAAGCATCTTGATATGCTTCTATGGCGAGAAAAGCATGACCTAAGTTATTAAATGAATCGTAGTGTTTTGGATCGATTTTTAAGTTTTTTCTGTATGCGGCGATCGCTTTATCAAAATTGTTATTTAGAAGATGAGCATTTCCCAAATTGTAGTAAATATCAGTAAAGTTAGGCTTGGTTTTCACAACGGCTTCAAAAGACTCTATCGCCTTATCAAATTTGCCTTGATCTTGAAGCGTATTACCTAACTGACAATGATATTTTGCTTCTGCTGGAACAATGGCGATCGCCCTACGAATATGCTTTTCTGCCAAATCATACTCTTTTCGCTGATTACAGGCGATCGCCAATAGATACAAAGCCTCCGAATTATGCGGAAATTTTTCTACAGCTTCCCTAAAAAAGACATAAGCCTTTTCATACGAACCAGATTGAAAAAAAGCAATTCCGGCTTGCAGATCAACTTGCTTATGCTTTTTCAGAGATGGCCGAGTTTTAATTATTTTTTTATCAAAACCTTTAGACTGACTTGCTTGGTTTTGACTAGACTTTGATCGAACTTTTTTTGGCTTGCTCATGTCTATTAGTAAGAGATACAAATACAATATTTAGCCAATCTGACTATCGTACCAAAGGCCAAAAACTAGAATCAACCGCTGCCGTTGTATTGCTACACAATGAGCATCTCGAACTGTGAACTTCCAAAAAAATATACGCTCAAAAACAACAGCTATTGAAGTAATAGTTTACTGATCAACGCTTTTTTGAATTGATACTTGCATAAACATCTTAAATACACAAACCTATTTGCTTACTCCCTGACCAAAAACTGTTTAGCTATTCAGGAGAAGTTGGGACGATACCAATTGTCAGAAGATCAATTCTGAATTCTCCATTCACAAGCTGATACAGAAGCTCGAACTCAATCTTAGGATTTGTCAAAAAATAGCCCTGCACACTCAAGTTATTGAAGCCATCCAAGACAGGCTCTAACACGAAGATAGGTTCGTACTCTACAACAGCCGAAAAATCCAACTTTGCATTTCTTACTCCAGCAAATACGGTCATCAAATCATCCGAAGTATTGTTGCTTTGAAAAGCAGGAGAACCCAAAGACCTTAAAACAGAGTAATTGTTAGTTTGGTTAGCCTGATTAAGAGCGATCAAAGAAGACTTAATTAATGTACTAACAAATACACGGTCTTCATCCGACGTTATGGCAGGACGACGCGATAGATTTTCTTGAACCTGAGCTTGAGCCACTTGCTGATGACCAAAAAGAACAGTTGAAAAACCTAGCCCAAAAGCTGCTGCAATCAAAATACTCTTAAAAAATAATCTGTCCAAAATAATTACCATTGGATAGAAAGACCGGCCGCCGCACCAAATGTATCTTTGTTTAGACCAAGACCAATACCTGTATTGAATATTACTTGAGGGCCCGGACTATTAGGATCTGTAAAAGCAAAAGTTCCACTTACCGCAATAGATTGCTGATTCTTAAAGGTACCAAATGCAACACCTACACCATATCTCTTGCCCGGAGCTAAACCTTTAGTCAAGCTCGACAACGCGAGTGCCATTGCAACACCAGAACTATTTTCTTCGATCTCATCGAAAGCTTGCTCAATCAACACTCTATTTTCAGCTATGTCGGCTGTGTTAGTAGCAATATTTGCACTATTCGTTGCAATATTCGCACTATTCGTCGCAATATCCATCATATTGGAAGTGATCTTGACGCTGCTTGTCGCGATATTTGCTGCGTT
>JBARRZ010000131.1:0-4150 GCA_049644465.1 Limnothrix sp. | reverse complement strand
ATCGCCAATGCCGCTATAGGGACTTAGATCCACATCCTGAAACATCAGCGGAATGTAAGCCAAAATTGAACCCACCGCCACATCGACGACCGTAAATTCTTCGCCCAGCATAAACGGGGATTTTGCCAGAATTTCGTCTAAAGGTTTTAGATAACGCGCCATGACACTATTGCGATCTTCATTGGGGGTTAAACCTTGGGCAAAGGTCGAGTTCGCGAAAATGATCCATTGATGGATGACGCCTTTCGCACCGAGATCGGCGGGCATTTTGCCAAATTTCTCAGCGAGATAAATGAGAATTGCGCCGGATTCCCAAATTTTGACGTCACCATCGGCGATCGCCGGAACCTTGCCGAAGGGATTAATCGCCAGAAAATCCGGTTGTAGATGTTCGCCACTCTGCATATCGATCAGCACAAATTCGTACTCTGCGCCAATCTCTTCCAAATACCAGCGCACAATTGACGCACGACTCCGCGCCCCACCATAAAGTTTGAGCATAGTTTTAAGCTTAAGTTCAATCTAAATTTAGATCTCAGAATTGGGTTCTAAAAATATTCTAGGGAAGTTTTGCAAAAATCCTAGAGCACTTTATGAGTGTGGGAATGCTGTTTAACGTTGTCGTCTTTGCTAACAATATTCTCTTGGTTGAGCACTCGCTTTTTCTCAGTGGAGTGGTTGAAAGCGTCGTAGGTTGCGCCGATAGCAATGTGGGCTTTGGCTTCGGGACGACGCTTGTAGGTACGGGCTGCGGCTGCGGTGCGTTCTAGAAAATCATCGGGAGTATCGATGTTGTCACCGAGGACGCGGGGAATGGCGAGGCGATCGCCTTTGACTACTTCATTGAGAGTCGTAGCGTAGGCAATCGTGTAAGACGTGGGGATACCTTTGAGGAGTGCTTCGATAGCAGCGGAGGGAATTGGCTCAACAATTAAGACTTCTTTGACGCCATCTTCATCGCGGACAAAACAGGTGGCAGTCCCGAAAACACAATAATCTGTCTCAGTTAAATCTGTTGTAGTGAAGAAATCTTGAAGGGTAGGCATAGTTATTTTTACTTATTTAAAAATATTTTTCTATCGAGAGTGTGTTGATACTAACAGGCTTTTTTTAGAAGATAGATCTATAGCAAGGATTCTTTAACTCTTTAATGTTTAAGTATTCTTGAATTCTCTTCTTTTTACAAAATGTTCCCACGTACACTAGAAGAGTAGATCAAAAATGTATCTGCAAGACAGCAGGGAGGTTGTTATGGCGATCGCTACAGTAAATCCGGCCACAGGGGAAACGCTCAAACGGTTTAAAGCACTTACGGACGAAGAAGTTGAACAAAAGTTGGCGATCGCTAACGAGGCGTTTACCAGTTTTCGTTTAACCACATTTGCACAACGGCGAGAGTGGCTTAACAATGCCGCGACGATTTTAGAGCGGGATGCAGAAAAATTTGCTGAAATCATGACAACAGAGATGGGTAAAACACTTAAAAGTGCTATCTCTGAAGCCAAAAAATGTGCTTCTGTTTGTCGATATTACGCAGAGCATGGTGAAGCTTTTCTAGCAGATGAATATACAGAAACTGACGCGACAAAAAGTTATGTTTCCTATCAGCCACTGGGCGTAATTCTAGCTGTGATGCCGTGGAATTTTCCTTTTTGGCAAGTGTTTCGTTTTGCGGCTCCGGCATTGATGGGTGGCAACGTAGGTGTGCTCAAACATGCATCGAATGTGCCGCAATGTGCGTTGGCGATCGAGGCAATTTTGGAAGCGGCAGGCTTTCCGGAAGGGACGTTCCAAACGCTGTTGATTTCTGCTGATCAGATTGAAAAAGTGATCAAAAATGATCATGTCAAAGGTGCAACGTTAACAGGTAGCGAACCTGCGGGTGCAAGTCTGGCCGCGTTGGCGGGGGAGCAAATTAAGCCGACGTTATTAGAACTAGGCGGCAGTGATCCGCTAATCGTTTTTCCTTCGGCAAATCTAGATGAAGCGGTTGAGGTGGCGACGCAATCGCGGACATTGAATAATGGCCAATCTTGTATTGGGTCGAAACGTTTTATTTTGCACGAGGCGATCGCCGCCGAATTCATTGAAAAACTCCAGATCAAGTTTGGCAGCCTCAAAGTTGGTGACCCGATGCGCGAAGAGACCGATATCGGCCCCCTTGCCAGAGAAAGCATTCTTGAAGAGATCACCGAGCAAGTCAGCAGAGCCAGAGAGCAAGGCGCAACGGTGTTAATGGGCGGTGTTGCTTTGGATGGCCCCGGTAATTTTTATCCGCCGACAATTTTGACGAATATTCCTGCTGATGCGGCGATCGCCAAAGAAGAATTTTTTGCGCCTGTCGCGATGGTGTTCACTGTGTCAAATATTGATGAGGCGATCGCCCTTGCTAATGACATTCCCTTCGGCTTAGGCAGTAGTGCTTGGACGAACGAAACCGCCGAACAGCAACGATTTATCCACGAACTCGATGCCGGAGCAGTGTTCATTAATGGCCTCGTCAAATCTGATCCACGTCTACCTTTTGGCGGTATCAAACGCTCAGGTTATGGTCGAGAATTGGGAATATCAGGGATCCGTACCTTTGTGAATGCCAAAACTGTTTGGGTAAAATAGTGCCTTTTTAGACGGTTCTATTGCGAAGTTTTAAGCAGAATCAAGGAATCATCGGGATCTAGTCCCATAAAATTTATCTATATATACAGGTTAAGGTTATCGCCCATGAACACTGCCGAATTGTTGGTGAAATGCTTAGAAAGTGAAGGCGTAGAATACATTTTTGGGTTGCCGGGGGAAGAAAATTTACATATCCTCGAAGCCCTAAAAGATTCTCCTGTGCAGTTCATCACTGTCCGCCATGAGCAAGGTGCTGCATTTATGGCAGATGTTTACGGGCGATTGACTGGCAAAGCGGGTGTTTGTCTCTCGACCTTAGGCCCCGGTGCGACAAACTTGATGACCGGAGTCGCTGATGCAAACCTTGATGGTGCTCCCCTAGTGGCGATCACGGGTCAAGTGGGCACAGACCGGATGCACATTGAGTCTCACCAATATTTAGATCTGGTGGCGATGTTTGCACCAGTCACAAAGTGGAACAAGCAAATTGTGCGACCCAGTACAGCGCCGGAAATTATTCGTCGTGCGTTTAAAATTGCCCAGCAAGAAAAGCCCGGTGCGGTACATATTGACCTACCGGAAAATATTGCGGAGATGGAGGCGGAGGGTGCGCCGCTCGCGCAGGACAATCGCGGCAAAATCTATGCGTCTTATCGCAATGTCAATCAAGCTGCTCAGGCGATCGCCAAAGCCAAAAATCCAGTTATTCTCGCTGGCAATGGCATTATCCGCGCCGGAGCCTCCGAAGCCTTGACCGAATTTGCCACCCGCTTAAACATTCCCGTCGTCAATACTTTTATGGGCAAAGGGGCGATTCCTTACACGCACCCACTGTCTTTGTGGACAATCGGTTTACAGCAGCGCGACTTTATCACCTGTGCCTTTGAGCAAACCGATCTTGTGATTGCTGTTGGCTATGATTTGATCGAATATTCACCCAAACGCTGGAACACAGATGGCACAACACCGATTGTTCATGTCGGCGAAGCCTCTGCCGAAATCGACAGTAGTTATATCCCCCTTGCTGAAGTTGTCGGCGATATCTCTGATTCCCTCGCTGAAATGATGAAACGGGCTGATCGCGACGGTAAGCCATTGCCTAGTTATGCCAGTGTGCGCTCGGATATTCGGGCTGATTACGAATTTTTTGCCAATGATGATGGTTTCCCAGTTAAGCCACAAAAAATCATTTACGATCTGCGGCAGGTTATGGGGCCGGAGGATATCGTGATCTCTGATGTCGGTGCGCACAAAATGTGGATGGCGCGTCAATATCATTGTGATTGCCCAAATACCTGTCTCATTTCTAATGGTTTCGCGGCGATGGGTATTGCGATTCCGGGAGCTTTGGCGGCAAAACTGGTCCATCCAGACAAAAAGATCGTCGCGGTGACTGGCGATGGCGGTTTTATGATGAACTGCCAAGAGTTGGAAACGGCTCTACGGGTAGGCACGAATTTTGTGACGCTAATTTTTAATGACAGTGGCTACGGTTTGATTGGCTGGAAACAGATTAATCAATTTGGCGAATCTT
>JBARRZ010000130.1:0-4108 GCA_049644465.1 Limnothrix sp. | reverse complement strand
CGGTAGACGTAAAACTATGCTCTAACGAAGCAGCAGATTGCTCGGCAGTGTATGGCAATGGCTCAGAATCGATGGCGTTAGTCTCCGGTGAATGGCTCGCTGTCATGTCCGATAATCGCGTCATGGTACAGAAAAATTAGCTCTCTCATATTGACTGATCATGCTTTGACTTGAGTTCCCCATTTCGACAATTTGCAACGTTTTTAGGTTAATAACTGATTGGGGCGATCGCCAAACTCCCTTCAAGCTCACCAATATACAACCCGAAAAAAATCAAGAAAACTTACAAAATCATACGAAATCACAAAGTAACCTACCCGGCAATTGTCTAGATTTGTTAAACTGCTGTAAACGCAATTGTGAGCGCAAACCGCAAGGCCACAACTCAATTTGTAGTGAGCCCCGGAAAGCAAACTTGCCAGCCCCGTGAACGAGGAACCAATCCATGAATATGGAGACCCTAGAATTCATCATCTATCCCGATGGCCGTGTCAAAGAAAAAGTCACAGGGATCGTTGGGGCATCTTGCCAAGAAGTAACAGCCGCAATTGAAGAAAAATTAGGCGTTGTCCTCTCCACAGAACAAACTGCGGAATACTTCGCCCAAACCGTCCAGCAAACCGCCGAAACGACAAACTCAGTCCAAAGCGACTGGTAAATTTTTAGACAAAACCACATAAACCCAACCAACCCCCTAAAACCTATGTCTCACTTCAGCAACATCAAAACCAAAATCCGCAACGTTGACTCCCTCAAGTCTGCCCTCAAGGATATGGAAATCACTTGGAAATCTGGCCCTAGCCCAGTACGCGGCTATAAAGGACAATCCCAAACAGCTGAAGTTGTGATCGAACAAGAAAACGACTACGACATCGGTTTTAGCTGGAACGGCAGCGAGTACGAGCTAGTTGCAGATCTTCAATATTGGAAACAGCCCCTCACCGTTGATGGCTTCCTGAGCCGCTTGACCCAAGGCTACGCTTTTCACACCATTGTGAATGAAACAGAAAAGCAAGGTTTTCAAATCAGTGAACAACAGAAAAATGAAGATGGTTCGATCCGTCTCGTTGTTCAGCGCTGGAACTAATTTCGGACTTAATTAACTAACTATTAATCCTATGACACCTGAGTCTACCCCCCAGCGGTCTGGCTACGAGCCTGAGTTGGGGGGCTTTTTACGAAATGCAGATGAACGTTCTGGTTACGAACCGGAGCTTGGTGGATTGCTGCGCGAAAAAGGTGTGTATGTCGATGAAACGACTTGTATCGGCTGCAAACATTGCGCTCACACTGCCCCCAACACTTTTTATATTGAAGAAGAACACGGACGAGCTAGGGCATTTCGCCAAGATGGTGACCCAGAAGGACTGATGCAAGAGGCTATGGATACTTGTCCGGTCGATTGCATTTACTGGCTCGACTATACGGAATTGAAACAGAAAGAGATAGCGCGCAAAAATCAGGTAATTCGGCCGCTTGGTTTACCGCAGGAGGGTAGTGGGAAATTGCGAGCAACAGGCGAACAGCGCTCGAAAAATAAGCAATAATCACTGTACGTTCTGTCAGAGTTTAGAAGTGCGAAGAGTGAAAGAAGTCTGGTTATGTTTGGGCTTCTTTTTCTTTGTTTTGACAGTATGTATTAAGGGCTTCACCGGCGGTTGCTTCAAGTGTGCCTGCTGCTGCGGATTGTTGTTGGGCTTTGAGGGCGGCTTGTAGGTCTTTGTTCTGCCAAGCTTGCACCATTCCGTAGGTGGCTTGGGCTTGTTCACTATAGATGGTACTAATTTCGGTTTGGTGAGTTTTTAATGTGTTGTCGCTGATTGATAATTCGGCGATCGCCTCAGCACCTGTTTTTAGCCGGTCGGCAGCTTGGAGCCAAATGTCTAAGTTGGGCACGCCGCCATCATTGGTTTGTTCGTTTTGAGTCAAAGTTTGGGCATCGATTACTACTAAGTTAATTTCTTCGAGCAGTTGCTCGCATTCGTACAGAGCAGGATCGACGCCTTGGCAGCTGTAAAATAAGGGAATACTGCAGGCTAAAAAGCTAGAAAAAAAACGGCGAAGAGTCACAAAAATAGCAGTGAAAAAGTGCGGTAATAGATCAATGGCTAGTGTACAGAACTTACGAAACTTTAGTGGTTATTTCTTTTTTTTAATGAGTCGAGAAAAGTGGCGATCGCCTGATTGAAAGCTTCCGGTTCGACAATATGCGCCCAATGGTGACCCGGTACAATTTGCCAGCTCAGATTTTCAAGATATTGACGATAGGGTTTAAATTGCCAAGTCAAACGATTTAGACCTTTTTCTGGCTGAATAAACAAGCTGGGTACTGCTAAATTTTTGCTAATTCCCGTTGTTTGCATGACGTCGAGAAAAATTTCATCACACGCTCTTCTAACAAATTTACTCTGCCAAGTTCCGTCAGGATTCGCTTCAACACTGGCTTGAAAAATGGCTTGCTGCCAGTCATTCCAACCGCGAAATTGTTTTAAGTTTTGGGCGATCGCCACTGCTTTTTCGTAACTTTCAAACTGACCCATCAGTTTTAAAAACGGCAAAAATCGATAGGCAATTGGAAAAGTCACAGTCCACCACTGCGGAATTTGGTCATTAAAAAACGGGTCATGCAAGATTAAACTTTTAAACTTTTCAGGTTGCCGTGTGGCCCAAATTGCCGCCAATTTACCACCCCAGCTATGTCCCAAAACATGCGCTTGAGACCAACCAAAATGTTCTAAAACGCGATTAAAATCATCGATATATGCGTCACAAGAATAATTCGTTGGCGGTTTCGCACTTGCGCCATGACCCCGCAGATCGAGCGCAACCACATGATATTTAGACTGGAGCGCCTCTCCCAACTGCGCCCAGACCAAAGCATTGTCAGCCAAACCATGCAGCAACAATACTGGTTCACTACCGTGTCCCCATTCCAAATAAGACAAGTTAATTTTTGGTGTAGCAGCAAGCAATTTTGGAGCTGGGAGAGTAAATGTCATCAAAAATTACACATCCTCTTCTTCAGATTTTTTGCCGGGAAAACCGCCAATTAAGCCACTCTCAATCATCAAACCCAATCCAGCATTAATGACGATAAGACTGACTGTTCCCCACCAAAACCAAGATTCACCATTAATCCGACGGGTGATTGATTCACCCAAGAGACACAGTCCAAGGGGAAACATCAGTACACCGATTTGAGCTGTAATGTACCAAGTCAATTTATTTTTTCTGAGATTCATGGCGATCGCCTGTGGTCGTCTAATAATTTTCGCTCCAGCAATTATAAATAAGTTGGGGCCTTACTTGCCGCAAAATGCCAGCATCAACAAAAAAGAATCAGACCACACACTATCTAGAAAAAGATGACAACAGATGCAAAATTGTAAATCCAGAACTGAAGAGAGTTTTCTATCCATACACCGAGAAATTCTTACAATAAATGCAGACTCTATTGAGAAGGATTTTACATCATGAAAATGCTCCACACCATGATTCGTGTCGGTAACCTAGAAAACTCTATCCAGTTTTACTGCGATGTTCTTGGCATGACGCTCCTACGCCAAAAAGATTATCCCGGTGGTGAATTCACTCTCGCCTTCGTCGGCTACGGCGAGGAAAAAGATAATACTGTCATCGAGCTTACTTACAATTGGGGCACAGAAAAATACGAACTTGGCGACGGCTTTGGTCATGTTGCTCTTGGTGTGGACGACATCTACGCAACCTGCGAAAAAATCCGTGCCCAAGGCGGTAAAATCTCCCGTGAACCCGGCCCGATGAAACATGGCACGACAGTTATTGCTTTCGTGGAAGATCCTAACGGCTACAAAATTGAGCTAATTCAACTGAAAAAAGCAGCTACATAATATCAAAATCTTCTTCAAAATAAGTGGTTTTGGGAGACAACATAACTCAGTCACCAATTACCTCATCCTATTCTCGCAAGAGAAAACAATAGAAAAGCCCCCACTAATTAACTCAGTGGGGGCTTTTCTGTTTAGATATTAAATTGTCTATTCAGAGCAATCAATTATCAGTTTAACTATGCCTTTCGACTCTGGATAATCCGTTCTTTGGATTAACCGTTGATAGCAGGAGCTTGTAG
>JBARRZ010000129.1:0-1941 GCA_049644465.1 Limnothrix sp. | reverse complement strand
GCAAAAATTGAGGCGATCGCCCTCCCCCCGATTCCGCCCCGTAGTCAAACAGAAATCACCCTAAAACTCACCCCCAAATATCGCGGTCTCATGCACTTGAGCGGTTATACCCTCACTGCCGCCGATCCCCTCGGACTCGTTAACCGTCTCAAAACGAGAAAGCTACCCCAATCATTGTGGATTCTGCCGAAACAATACAAAGTGCCGCCCATTTCCCTGCCCGGTTCCCGCCGTTACCAATCCGGGGGCGTGGCGTTTGCGTCGTCCGTCGGTGACTCAGAGGAATTTCGGGCTTTGCGAGAATATCGGGCGGGGGATCCGTTGCGCAAGATTCACTGGAAAAGCTGGGCGAAAACGGGCAAACCCATCGTTAAAGAAGATCAAAATGAATTTTTTGTGCGCCATGCCTTAATTTTGGATACCTTTCTCGATGACAACTACAGCGAAAAATTAGAAGAGGCGATCGCCGTGGCAGCGTCCTTTGCCTGCGAGTTCCAAACGAAAGAAGCCTTGCTGGATTTAATGTTTGTCGGCGCAGAATCCTACTGTTTCACAGCGGGGCGGGGCGTGGGTAATACCGACCAGATGTTAGAAATTTTGGCATCAGTGCAACCCTGTCGCGATAAACAATTTGAGTTCCTCACCCCCGTCGTGATGGAGCGTTCCAGTCTGCTCAGTGGCTGCATTTGCATCTTTTTAGAATGGGATCAAGCCCGCAAAAAACTGATCCAATACCTGCAAAAAATCCGCATTCCATTAATGGTTTATGTGTTGTGCGATCGCCCGCTGATGGTTGCCCCAGAAGAACAAATCTTTCAGCCCTTACAACTCGGCCAAATTCAACAAGATTTACTCCCCTTCGGACACTCAGACTAAAGTTAGATTTCGGCTCCTAATCAGCAAATCCGAATGAGCTGGTTACGTCTTTATGGCACAATCACGACAGAAACCCCCTACGGAGAGAACAGATGTCCCCTGAAATTGGTCAAGCTGCGCCAGCCTTTAGCCTCACAAACGCCGAATCAGAAACTATTTCGCTCAAAGATTTTGCCGGTAAATGGTTGGTCTTCTACTTCTATCCTAAAGATGACACCCCCGGTTGCACCATCGAAGCCGTCGATTTTACTGCGTTAAAAGATGAGTTTGCTGCCCTTAATGCAGCGATCGTTGGTGTTAGCCCAGACAACGAAGTCTCTCACCAAAAATTTATCGAAAAGCAAAAACTAGGCATCGAACTCCTCAGCGATCCAGACCACAAAGCTGCTGAAGCTTATGGCGCTTGGCAGATGAAGAACTTTATGGGCAAAGAAAATATGGGCATTGTGCGTTCAACATTCCTCATTGCACCAGACGGGGCGATCGCCCACACTTGGCCAAAAGTCAGCGCCAAAGAACATGCCCAAGCCGTCCTTGATCAACTCAGAGAATCCGCGATCAAAGCATAAATAAGCACGGATAGAACTTAAACTTATGCCGTTTGGCTGGCAACAGCCTTTTGTAACTGCATTTGTAAGACTTCCGTTTGATTGATTGTTAAGCCCCGACGCGTGGATCCAGAAGATGGTAAAGCATCCTCTGTTGCAAAAAAAATCCAGCGACTACCACGGGGCAAATTTTCTACTGTCTGGGCGTTTTGCGTTAGCCACAATAACGTTGAATTGGGTTGCGACTGCGGTCGATCGCCCTGTATTTGCGGTTGAATGCCAGCCAAAGCTTCGAGAATAATCGGCCGACTGTTAATCACGCCCGTTTGTGCTGTCCACAGTTTCACATTGAGCTGCGATCGCTGCCCATAAAAATAGAGAGAAGCCGCCGCACTTGCTGCCTGTTCAAAACTTTCAGCATCCCAGTCAAATAGATGATCCAGACAGATAATTACCTCTTCACCACCAGTCGTTATTTCTAATTCTCGCACTTTGAATTCACCGAGCCGCGCACTAC
>JBARRZ010000128.1:0-11097 GCA_049644465.1 Limnothrix sp. | reverse complement strand
ACTATAGTAGCCTCGTTAATCTTCAAGGTTTAAATCTCTCTGGATTTGATCTCACCAACGCAAACTTTTCTGGTTCCGATCTCAGTAACTCAAATCTCAGTGGGGCAAACCTCGCCGATGCCAATCTAATCACCGCAAATCTCAATGATTCCGATCTAAAAGATGCCGATTTATCCCGCGCCAAACTCGTCCAAACCCAACTTGATAACGCCGATTTAACAGGCGCAAATTTAACTGGAGCTTGCATCGAAGATTGGGGTGTCACTGTTTATACCGTGCTAAATGGCATTTACTGTGATTACGTTTATATGCGCTTTATCGATGGCGACAAACGTCACCGTAAGCCTGATAGTGAGAATGTGAATTTTGCCGAGGGAGAATTTGTCGAATTTATTAAACCTCTTGTCGATACTCTCGATCTTTATCATGTTCAAGTAAAAGATCCACGTCTTATTTCTATCGCAATTCAAGAATTTCAAGAAAACAATCCTAACTTGAATTTTGATATCATTTCAATTGAACGTAGAGGCAAAGAACTAGAAGATATTTTGCTACGTTTAAAAATGTGGGGAGAAGCAGATGTAAACAGGCTACATTCCGAGTATCTCGATATATATAGTGCTTTGCAAACATTACCCTTTGGTAAAATCAATAAGGAGATTGGCTCTCTTTTTAAAAAAGTTATGGAAAATGCAGAACAGTCTGTGACAAATAATTTTTATGACACTGAAAATGTCAATCAATTTTTCGAAACTCAAACAGCAATTATGGGAGATCAGGTCATGGGTAATAAAGAAGATCGTAGTATTTCTGTTGGTGGTAATGCCGGAATTGTCGGTGGCGGCGATGTGAAAGACATCAATTTCCAAGGCACGATGAACCTCGGCGAGATTAGCGGCAACGTGACCAATACCATTAACCAATTGCCCGATTCTCCCGATCCAGACAAACCCAATATCAAAGAATTATTGTCCCAACTCCAAGCGGCAATTAATGCTGAAAATGAACTCGGCACTGACGACAAAGCTGATGCCCTTGAACAAATCCGCACCTTTGCCGAAGCCGCCCAAAACCCCAGCGATTCCGGCAACCAAAAACTCGCAAAAACAGCATCCCGCGTCCTGAAAGGAATCCTTGCAGAAATGCCCACTTTCACCGCTGCGGCTAAACAAATCAAAGAATATCTGCCGTTGATTTTGACCTTTTTCGGCATCTAAAAGATCCGATCCTTCCTCGTAGGATGGGTGGCGGTGGCGATAAATTTTCCTGCATTTCGAGAAATTACATTCCACCAAAACCCATCGTTTTAAATTGGCGATCGCCTCAAAAGATGCGTTACGACGGAGATTAAATCCAAATAAAATCAAGGCTTTTTGCCGTCTCCACACATCCTACGCAAGGAAATATGAGGGGCGATCGCCTTTGGAATTTGTTGGATTTTATGATGATTAATTTTGAGGTTAGGTGCGTTACGACGGACATCAGATTGGAAAACAGCTACAGCGTTTATTGCCGTCTTCACACACCCGACAATAAATCAATCAGGCGATCGCCAACTCTGAGAGCATTCGCAATCACAGTGAGCATTGGGCTTGTGGCACTACTGGACGGAAAGAAACTACTGTCCACCACATAGAGATTTTCGACATCATGGGCGCGACAATCGAGATTCAACACCGAAGACTTCGGGTCAAAACCAAAACGGCAAGTACCACACTGGTGCGCCACCACCGAGATCGGCATCGTCGCATAGGGGTGCGCCCCTTTATATTCTTGATCTACCGCTTTTAAAACTTCTTGCCAGCGATACAACAGGCGATCGTGCGCTTCTAAATTGTTTGGTTTGTAGTGCAAATAAATTTTGTCTTTTTTTAACACTACGCGATTATCTAAAGTTGGTAAATCTTCTGTTTGTAACCACCAACCTAGAGAATTTTTCGCCAATTTTTTCAACCCAAATTTCGGTATAAACTTAGCCGCGACAGAAATTAACGGTGGTGATTCCGAGAAAATTACATCTTGCAAAATGCCGCCCGAATCTTGAATATGACCCATCGGGTAAGGAAAATCTGCGTCACCCCAATAAAAATCATTAATCGCTAGCGTCCGCTGAAACAATCCATCACTCAATTTCGGCTCTTGTTCTACGATGACAGTCATCAATTGCTTCATCAAATTGCGACCCACCAACTGCGAACTATTCGCCAAACCATGGGGGTGTTTGTCGTTGCCAGAACGCAGCAACAACACAGCCGAATTAATTGCCCCGCAAGCCAGCACAATGATCTTGCCGATGAACAAAAACGACTGGCCGTGAATTTGCGCTTCCACGGCTTTCACTTCTGTGCCCGTCGCATTCGTGTGCAACGCCACCACTTTTGCCGCCGTTTTTAAAGTGACATTTTCTCCGGCTCGCATCGCTGGACTAATGCCAGTATCTTCCGAGTCTGTCCGTCCTTCATCGCCAACGCCAATCGGTAAATGAGCTGGATGCAAACCGTAATTTTTTAGGCGATCGCCGATTTCTTTGATTTGAGTCAACCGCTCCACTGGCGGTAAAGGATAAGCCTCACTGCGAAACGGTTCTGTCGGATCATCACCCGCTTTACCATGAGCCTGATACAGCTTTTCCGCTTCCGTGTAATAAGGTTCAAAATCCGCATAACTCAGCGGCCATGCTGGCGAAGTCCCATCCTTATGCTCTACCGCTTCAAAATCCTTTTCCCGTAGCCGCATCAAAACACCGCTATAGATTTTGGTATTACCGCCCACACAATAGCTCGTCTGCGGATGAAATGGCTCCCCATCTGGCTCATACCATTGTTCTGGCGCATGATAATTTTCCTTTTTAAAAAGCTCCACTTCCACCAGTTCAGAACTTTCCTTTTCCGTAAAATCGCCCTGTTCTAGAACTAAAATTTTCTTGCCAGCAGTAGCCAGTTTCCTGACTAAAGTACCACCACCAGCTCCAGTACCAACAACGATTACGTCATAATTTTTGTCATCAATAATAATAAAAAATGCTCTGCCTTTGCTACTTCGAAAATATCTAAACTTCTAAAAAATGTTCTACTACTGCCAGAGATAAATCAAGATAAACAAAACAATCCAAATCACATCAACAAAATGCCAAAATAGTGATGTTGCTTCGACGCCAAATTCACCGCCAGCGTAGTTGTTGGGCAAAAAAGAACGCCCCAGCATAATGCCCTGTAACAAAACCCCTGTCAGCACATGCAGCCCGTGGAATCCAGTTAGCAAATAAAAAATGCCGCCATACACTCCAGAGTTAAAACCAAATTCTAGACCCTGCCATTCCACCGCTTGCCCGTAGAGAAAATAGCTCCCCATCGCCATCGTTGTGAGCCAAAAGAATCGGAAACCCCAAAGATTTTCTTTCTGTAGAAATTTCTCGGCAAAATAAATTACAAAACTACTAGAAACCAAAATCACCGTATTAATGGCAGGCTCCCGAATTTCTAAACCTGTCACCCCAGCCGGGAGCCAATCTGTCGCCGATAATTTATAGACGATATAGCCCACAAAAAAGCTGATGAAAATGACGCTTTCCGACAGCAAAAAGATAATGAACCCAAACATCCGATTGTCTTCTTCGGTATGCTCGTGGTGGCTAGTGGCAGGCGATCGCCGATCTTCATTAATAGCAGTCATATCGATTATTCACTTCTATTATTTACTAAGAAAATTCACGAAAAAATTGGCTGGATGGGCAAGAAATTACAGAGCTTATCCCCCCATATTTTCGGTGAGAGGTTCATTTTTACCGTAACCATAAGGCTCAGCAACCACAACCGGGATTTCCTCAAAATTTTCATGCTCCGGCGGCGAAGACACGAGCCATTCCAAACCGATCGCCCGCCAAGGATTATTCGGCGCTTTTGCACCATTAACCCATGAGCCAATCATATTGAGTAAAAACGGGATAGTGGACATGCCCAAAATAAAACCCCCAATACTCGACAACACATTCCAAAACGCAAACTCAGGATCATAGGAAGCGACGCGGCGAGGCATCCCCATCAAACCCAGCGGGTGCATCGGCAAAAAGTTGAGCGTTGTGCCGATCATCGTCAGCCAGAAATGCAATTTCCCTAGACCTTCTTAATACATTTTGCCCGTCATTTTCGGGAACCAATGATAAACCCCAGAGTAAATCCCAAAGACGATCGCCCCGTAGATCACATAATGAAAATGCCCCACCACAAAATAGGTATTGTTCACGTGGATATCCACCGGAACCGCCGCCAACATAATGCCAGTGATCCCAGCAAAAACGAAGTTAACGAGGCCACCTAGTGAAAACAACATCGCCGTATCAAGCCGTAACTTACCGCCCCACAGCGTTGCGACCCATGCAAAAACCTTCACGCCCGTCGGCACAGAAATCAGCATTGTCGAGAACATAAACAGCATCCGCATCCAGCCGGGTGTACCACTCGCAAACATGTGGTGTACCCAGACAACGGCACTGAGCACCACGATAATCATCGATGACACTGCGACAATTTTGTAGCCAAATAAAGGCTTACGGGCATACACCGGAAACACTTCAGAGAAAATCCCAAACACTGGCAAAATCATCACGTAGACCGCCGGGTGGGAATAAAACCAAAAGAAGTGCTGGTAGAGAACAGGGCTACCGCCTTGGGCTGGGTCAAAAAATGCTGTGCCAAAACTCAGATCGCAGAGCAGCATCACCGCCCCAGCCGTGAGCGCGGGCAAGCCAAATAGTTGAATAATTTGTGCCGCCAATACTGTCCACACGAAAGCGGGGGTTTTAAACCAACTCATACCGGGACAACGCATCCGAAAGATCGTGGTGACAAGATTCACTGCACCCATAATCGACGAAACGCCGGAGAGTGCCACCGCTGTTAGCCAGAGAAATTCACCATTTACCAAAACGCCAGAGGGATTTTGGACACTGACGGGCGGGTATGACCACCAACCGGATTGGGCGGGGCCGCCGGGGGCAAGAAAGCTGAGAATAAATAAAGTGCCGAAGACTGGAACCATCCAAAAGGCGGCGGCATTTAAGCGGGGAAAAGCGGTGTCCCGTGCGCCAATCATCAGCGGCACAAGGTAATTTGCAAAGCCAGACAAGACGGGGAATGTCCAACCGAACAGCATGATTGTGCCGTGCATCGTGAACAGGGCGTTGTAGACGGTGCGGTCTACGAGGTCGGTTTCGGGGGTAATTAATTCGCCCCGCATAATCATCGCGAAGATACCCGCCACCACGAAAAAGAAGAAGGCGGTGACGATGTATTGAATGCCGATCACTTTATGGTCGGTGCTAAAGCTGAAATATTGTCGCCAATTGGGCGGGGTTTCTAAGGGTTGTGCTGGGTTGGCGATCGCCTCGGTTGGAGCTTGGGTCATAGTTGCTTAATCGTGAAAAAAGTTCGTTGTTAGTTCGATTAGGGATGAAAATTCACCATTGGCGGCGGCGCGGGCGGGACTGTTTTCCAGCCAGCTTTATCTTCTTTTTGTTGTCGTTTGGCATATTCGCTAGCAGCTTGGTTCGGCGCAACAGTCGGCGTTTGCTTGGCTACTTTGTCTAACCATGCTTGGTACGCTTTGGGCGATTCCACCACTACATCTGCCTGCATCGCCGCGAAATATGTGCCGCTATACATCGAATCTCTCAGGCGGTAAGTGCCTTCGCGGATCGGCGTGAATTCGAAATCTGTGTCTTCGAAAGGGATAATATCTTGCTTCACTCGGAAAGCCGGAATGTAAAAACCGTGGATGACATCGGGCGATCGCAGGACAAAATGAGCGCGTTGATCTACGGGCAAATGCAACTCAGTACTGGTTACTTTTGTTTTGGGATAACGGAATATCCATGCCCACTGTTTACCTTCTACTTCCACATAGGTCATGGACGCATCATCGGTTTTTGCCGCCTGAATCATTGCCCCATGCGACATATGTCCAGGAGCTTGAATCCCCATTTCGTCGTAAGTTTGGTAACTAAAGTATGCGATGCCAATCACGAGAAAAAATGGAATCGCTGTCCAGACAATTTCGAGCGGAATATTACCTTCAATCGGAGGGCCATCGCTGGTGTCGTAACGCCCCGCTCGGTGGAACAACATCGAATAGGTGATCACACCAGTTACGCCGAACAAAATAAATGTGCCGATGCCGACGAGCAAACTAAATAAACGATCCACTAATTGCGATTCGACCGATGCTTGGGGTGGCAACCAACTGTATGACCATTGCGCCACGGCATAACTAAAGATGCTTAGAAGAATGGCGATCGCCGCCAAGAAAATTCCTGTTTTTAACTTCATTATTTTCTCCTCCCCTAACGTAATACAACATTAGGATCTTCACCGAGACGGAGCAAATGTCCCGCCGTATTATGCACACCAAATTCCGCCGCTAATTGCGCACCGAGCGTACCATGCACATACATCAAAAACATGATGAACAATCCCGCTAGCAAGTACCACCATTGCACCTGTCGGCTCATATCATTGCGCCAAGCATACCGCTGAAAGCCTCGCCAGATAGTCATCCCGACGATAAAGGTGAGTAGCAAAACACCACCAACACCATGCCACAGCATCGTATCAATCGCGCCAAGATTCCAGTCACTTTTAATATTTGGTGGCGAGTCAATTAGCAGCATTTCATAAAAGCCTGCCGCTACCGTAAAAAAAGTAATGACCGAAGCAGCGAGCATGTTATACCAGCCGACATCAAAAAAATTAGACCGCGTTGCAGAAATAGCTAAATACTTAAAAACAGGTCTCTCAAAAGTAAAGAAAACCCCGACAATATCGAACGCAATACCAATAATAAACAACCCTAAAGTCAGATGAACCAAATTAGGATGAATTGGGATCGTATAAGGTAAGCTATTCGCACCCAAACTCAGCTGATCAATCGCTTCCGAATACATTTATAAAATCCCTTCTTTGACAGCTTCAACAATCTCGACAGTGTGCAATCCGTACACCCACACTAATTTATCACCGAGATAAACTTGGAAGAATACTAAACAAGTTAATAATCCACCAACGCCTAAATAAGCAATTGGTAAGACTTCGGCACTTTTCGAGCGGATAACATAACGCCAAGCGGTAATCACAGCGATAATGCCAGATAGCGACCAGCCGACTAAAGTGTGTAAGTTTAAGATAGGTTCAACAGCATCATAGGCAAGGGCTAAACCTGCTTCAATTTGCCCAAAAATGATGGCAATAAAAATAGAAACTGTGGCAACTAACATGTTCCACCAACTGACTTCATACAATTTGTAGTTGTGGGTAAAGTAGCCAACAACATCGCAGAAAAAGGAGAATAAAACCATCGCGATCACGAAATGAACCACAATCGGATGGATGGTATCGGGATAGGGTAAATTGTGTTCGTTTAGGGGTGGGAGGAGAGTATCAAACATTCATCTTTTATGGAGAAAGTCATCTCTAAATTTGATTTAAATAGAAAATATCGTTCGATAGTTTGCTACTTAGCTGGACTTTAATTCGCAGAAAATCTGTATTTTTTGGGGAACAAGTACATGGTAGCTCAGTGTAAAGAATCGTGTCGGCGATCGCCATGGGAATTAGACATTTCCTGATTTGGCTTTTTTTTCACAACAAAAACCAAAGAAAAATCTATCTTTTTGATGATTCTTCTCCGGTAGGATTTCGTTATTGATTTCACGAAAATATTGGCGATTGAGATGAAGGGCATTGCCTATGGACAAGAGAGAGCAAGTGTTCCTTCCGTAGTGACCGAGGAGCCAGTATTGCCGGAGTTTGTGCCTAGGAAGATTGTTGAGGTTGCTCCATTCTGCACATATTGATAACCGTTGGCTGGCGTCCCAGAATTTTCGGTATTATTGTTTGTCAGTGTATTAATACAGACCTTGCTCGCACTTCCGGCGATCGCCGTAAAACTACCCGTATTGTAATTGGACAATCCTGCACCGGTTAGATCCGCGATCCCTGCACCACTACCAGCCAAAGTATTGCCAAAAATATTGGCATTAATGCGAGAACTTCCGGCAAAAGTACCCTGTAGCTGAACCGCAGCAGCACCATTGAATAGCGGGTTACCAGTATCGACTGTGTCAGCGGTGTACAAAAATGATGGATTAGCAGCAATTCCGATTTTTGCATCTTGTGTATTGCTAATTGTGTTGTCACTGAAAGTGAGGTCTAAATCTCCATCCGCTAAAGTGATCACCCCGATACCAAACCCGCCAGCGCCAATATTAATATCAATATCCGCATTAACAGTGGCAGGTTGCCCGGGTACTGCAGCAAGAGGATTGGGCACTGTAACGGAGCCTTTGGTTCGAGTAATACCGTTTGCGCTTACCCCTGCGCCATCGATCACATTCCCGCTAGCCGTCATCTGCATATTCACATCGCTGTTGTGCAGAAAAAGAATACCGTCGCCGCCTGAATTTGTAATGCGATTATTCGTGATTGTGCTGTTGAGAATGCTATTAGGAGACGCACTATCGGGATTTGTCTCTAGCTCGATACCGGAATTTTGAGCGTTGGTAATGTTGTTATCGTCGATCAATAAAGTAACTGTAGAATTGCCCGTCACCTCAATATCGATACCGTCTGCTGAGGGAACAGTCGGCGGCGCTGCGAGAAGTGTTGGGTTTTCAATCTGATTTTTAAAAATGCGTATAGTGGTCGTGGCTCCGCTGCCAAGATTTCCGGCGATCGCATCACCATTACTATTGCTAATCAAATTATTAGTAATCACGACTTCGCCGCCAACATTTTCAAACAATACAGAGCCGCCCGTATTAAACTCAAAACCGTTCAATTCGCCGCCGCCATCACTAAAGGTTACGGTACTTGTCAGTTGGGGGCGATCGCCTAAACCTGTGCCAGATCGGGGTAAAACCAAATCCTGTGCCGCACTAGTCGCTGTTTTGACCGATAGCGTTTGGACGGGGGCGCTCGATAAAACTTTGACCTGCGCCGGAATTTGGAAGCCCGGTTGTGTGCCTGTTCCTGCGACATAAATAATGCCGTTGCCGTCGGTAGGCACTGAGCTAATCGCACTGGCGATCGCCCCGTAGGGACTTTCTTCTGTACCCGCACCAGTCGCTGCGCTGCCCAACTTCACATGGCTGAAAAATAAGGGCTGATTACTGTCGGGATTGAGGACAATTTCATCGGCGGTGGTGACTGCTTCGGTGACTGTCTCAGTTGTCGTTGCTTGGCGATCGCTGTAACGCTTCGTCGCAATATTCGTTTGGCGCGCTAGGGGAGAACCAATCGCCTCTAATTGATCGTTAGTGGCCGCTCGTGTTTGTCCACCAAAATCAGTACCAAAAGAAAAGATCAAGTTTGTGCCAAATTCACCATCACTTTCGAAGACAACGCCAAAATTCAAATTGGCTAAGTCTGCCTGCAAACGGCTACGAATACCGACAAAAGTGCCCGTGCGATCGCCACTATAAAGATAAGAACCGAGGAAGCCCTTGAGATTGCCATTTTTCCAGTCAGCCAATTTCGTCCCGACTTCGAAATCCAGTCCTGCGAGGGATTCTTCTGAAATAGTTTGCTGAATATTGGTTTGGGTTGTAGTCGTTTTCGTTGTTGTTTGGGCAGAAAGAAATAGATTATTCCCTTTGAATGCGGTGTCTGTCACGACGTTTTGCGTCATATTCGTGTCAGTAAAAGAACCTGCTGTTGAGGAATCAATAATTTGGCGGCGATCGCCCACAGGCAAATACCCATTCAATCTCGCTTCCCACTTTGGATTCATTGCCTCCAGACCCGCGCCGAGCTGATGCGCCGTCCACCCTTCCAAGCCCTGCACATCGTAGCCAAAATAGCCGCCAAAAATCGTTTCAGCCGTAAAATTCCGGTAGCCCACCGCCAGATTGCCGCCCCAGTTGCCATTATCAGAATTCACATTAGCTTTCGCTTCGGTATAAAAAAGCTGACTCGTACCGTTTTGCGCAAAGGGTAACCAGCCATACACTGACCCAAAAGAACTGTCATAGCCACTGCCGGGGCCAGTCGTAAAATTGATGCCGTACTTGGGTTTAACAAAAAAAGTTTGTGTTGGGGTCTCGACAGCTTGGGCGATCGCCGTAGGTTGGGCCGGGAGATGCGCAAAATTTTCTAACTGGAGAGTTTGGGCGATCGCCGCCGGGACAGAAAGATTACCCGCAACCAAAGCGCAAATCGAAAAAGCTAAAGACCGTTGTATCAAAATTTATCCCCACACAATTTCATGAATTTTATAAATTCCATCCCAGCCCTACGTAAATAATGTATTTGGGAGTATCCATAGGCTACTCGATACTAAATGGCTCGTTTAAAAACTTTCTGTAAAATTCTTTGCCAGACAATTATCGAAATACTGCAGCTCCCATCAAAATTCACCAATTTATCTCCAAATCTGTAACAGATAATTAAAGTAGCCAAAAATTGACTACCCTAGATCTTGTAAGTTTAAGGCGACACAGTCCGGCGGTGTAATCGATGACCCAGCCTAACCCCCAACCTCCAAAGACCCAAATCGGGCGCGTGATGACCCAAGCGATCAACACGATGGTGAGCTTTGGGCAAAATACCCTCAAGCCGGGTGCGCAAGTTCCAGAAATCCATGTCGAAGGCCAAACCCAGCCTTTCCCTCTCGTCGGCGATCGCCACACAGGCGGGCGTAGTTCCAGTCGCGACATCACCATCCGTAACGAGACCGTCAGCGCCAACCATTTTCTACTCCGCAAAGATCCCGACAGCAATCGCCATTTCGTGATCCAAGACGACAAATCCTCCAACGGCATCTACGTCAACAACCGCAAAGTAAAAAGCTTCTCGCTCCGCAACGGCGACACCGTCCATCTCGCCCCCCCAGAACTCGCCCAAGCCGTCAAACTGACCTATCGCTACACCCCGCCCATTTGGGTGCAAATTATCCGTTACGGCCTCATCGGCTCCGGTGGTTTTATTGGGTTTCTCTGTTTACTCTTCGCGTGGCAGTGGAGTCAATATCCCCTCAATCCTTTGCCTTCCGGTGTGACTGGCCCCGTCGTTATTTTTTCCGGTGATGGCGAAACAGCAATCAATCCTG
>JBARRZ010000127.1:0-3820 GCA_049644465.1 Limnothrix sp. | reverse complement strand
CGAAAAAGCCAAGGCAATTTGGGGCGAAGAAGCCGAAATTTTGCTAGTCATCGGTGCAGATATCGTCGGTCAAATTCATCACTGGTATCGCGCCAAAGATTTACTGCGCCAAGTTACTTTACTCATTTTTCCACGCAAAGGTTACCCCATCCAAACCGAAGTATTAGAGCAACTCACCGCCCTTAAAAGTAAATGGCAAATCGCCGCCTATGTGCCCCCTTCCGTGTCGTCTAGCGAATATCGAATTGAGGGAGAAGCGAGTGCTGTAATCGGGGCGATCGCCGACTACATCAAGACCAACAAACTCTACCAATTACCGATAAACTAATAACGCAAAGAACGGCGAGTATTTCCCTTCGGCTGAGGGCGCGGCGGCGGCGTATTCGGATTTTTGCTGTAACGCACCCGCAACTGTTCCCGCACATCCCAAAACACATCACGACGTAAATAAGGATACAGCCCAACCCACAAATTTAAGCGAGGAATATAAGCATCCGTCACCTTCAAATTACGTTCCAAATTTTTTTGACTAGACAAAACAACCAGCTCAACCGATTGACCCGGCTGCAAATCACGATGCGCCGGAATGACTGGCGCTTGAATCTTTGCCAAATAACCCTGCTTATCACCCACTTCAATATTAATCCGTCGCTCCCGGTTTTCGACTTTCAGCAACCGTCCTAACTTATCAACTTCTTCTTGAGTACGAACAATTTCTTCTGTTAAATAAACATCCAAAATCTTGCCGCGCCAAAAACAGCAATAGGGTAAACGACGGTATTCAATATTTTTGATACTAGCCGAATAAATGGGCGACCAAAACCAATACAATCCACTAAAAATTTGTGACAACAAACGAATCGACTCAGCCCCTTCACCCAATATTGAACCCAGAATAAAAAAGATCACAACGAGAACAAAAGAAATTAAAGCTCGCCGCAAAAAATCTTCCGTTTTCCCCCAATAATATTGGTATTGTTCTGCACTCGCTGTAAGCGGAATTAGCTGGTCAAACTTTTCTTGGGTAATGGGGATTAACATAAATAGTTTTAAAGGATATTTTCTAAGCCATAAACTAATGTTTTTAGTTCAGTTACTTTACGAATAGAAAGTAGAACACCGGGCATATAACAAGAGCGATCGCTGGTATCGTGACGCAGCGTATAAATCTGTCCGGGCGCACCAAAAATCATCTCTTGGTGAGCAATCAAACCGGGCAAACGCACACTGTGAATCCGAATATTGTCGTCAGTAACAGCACCTTTTGCCCCAGCCATTTCTTCTTTTTCTTCAACTTGCGCAGGGTTAAATTGCTTGCCTAGCTCAGACAACATTTGCGCTGTTTTAATCGCCGTTCCGCTAGGCGCATCAGCTTTTTGGTTGTGGTGTAACTCGATAATTTCTACGTGATCAAAATACTTGGCGGCTTGGAGTGAAGCCTGTTGCAATAGCACAACCCCAATCGAAAAGTTGGGAATGACTAACGCCCCAGTACTCGCTTTTTCGGCAAATTCTGTCAGCTCTGCAATCTGCTTTTCGCTTAAGCCAGTTGTCCCTACAACTGGACGAACACCATAGGCGATCGCCGCCCTCGTATTCGCATAGACACCACTGGGATGCGTAAAGTCCACCATCACCCCTTGAATTTCTTCTTGAGTCGCCATCACGAGAGACGCTTCAAGATCGTTAACGATGGGAATTTCCAACTCGCCACAACCCGCGACCTCACCGACATCCATACCCATAACATCGAGGTTTTTATCCACCGCTCCAATGAGTTGTAGATCATCCGCTGCGGCGATCGCCTTGATCACCTCTCGGCCCATCTTGCCAGCCGCCCCATTCACAACCACCGGAATTTTTGCCGTACTTTCCATCACAATGACCCCTCGACACTCCCCATAAAGGAACTTGACATAAGATTACTAAAATAATAATAATAGGAGTTTGTGTGAATTAGAGAAGACAAATCCTTGGCTAACGTAGTTGTCATTGGTGCCCAGTGGGGTGACGAAGGAAAAGGGAAAATCACGGATTTGCTCAGTAAATCCGCCGATGTTGTCGTACGCTCCCAAGGGGGAGTCAATGCAGGACATACTGTCGTTGTACAAGGACAAACTTTTAAACTTCACCTGATCCCTTCCGGCATTTTATATCCAGATACCGAATGTGTCATTGGCTCCGGGACAGTCATTGACCCCAAAGTACTTTTAGAAGAAATTGCCCAGCTCCACGAGCTTGGCATCTCCACAGATAACCTATTTATCTCCCAAACCGCCCACGTCACCATGCCCTATCATCGCTTGATCGATATGGCATCAGAAGAAATGCGGGGCGAACATAAAATCGGCACAACCGGACGCGGCATCGGCCCAACCTACGCCGACAAATCAGAACGCACAGGCATTCGTATTCTCGATCTGCTGCACCTAGAAGAGTCAGAAGATAAGTTTGTTTGGGCGATTGAGTACAAAAACAACATTCTCAAAAAACTCTATGGATTAGACCCCCTCGATCCGCAGGAAGTAATCGCTGAATATCGCGAGTACGCTGACAAACTACGCCCCCACGTCGTAGACAGCTCCCTCAAAGTATTTTTAGGCATTAAAGCCAAGCAAAACATTTTGTTTGAAGGCGCCCAAGGAACTCTCCTTGATATCGACCACGGTACTTATCCTTACGTCACATCTTCTAATCCCATCGCAGGCGGTGCTTGTGTCGGTGCAGGTGTTGGGCCAACCATCATTGATCGAGTCATTGGTGTGGCCAAAGCCTATACCACTCGCGTCGGTGAAGGGCCATTTATCACTGAGCTAAATGACGAGATCGGTGAATTGCTCGGTAATATTGGTGCTGAATTTGGGACAACCACAGGTCGCCGCCGCCGTTGCGGTTGGTTCGATGCTGTGATTGGTCGTTATGCGGCTCGCATTAATGGTTTAGATTGCGTGGCCATTACGAAGCTAGATGTCCTTGATAGTCTCGATGAAATCAAGGTCTGTGTATCCTACGATATCGATGGCGAAACTTGTGAACATTTCCCGAGTAATGCTAATCTATTTGCTCGTTGCAAGCCGATCTACAAAACGATGCCCGGTTGGAATAAACCCACCACTGAGTGTCGTTCTCTAGAAGAATTACCGAAAGAAGCTTTGTCTTATTTGGAATTCTTGGCGGAGTTGATGGATGTGCCGATTGCGATTGTCTCTTTAGGGGCTGGTCGTGAGCAAACCATCATTGTCGAAGACCCGATCCATGGCCCGAAGCGTGCATTGTTGCATCGCAATGGTGAACCAGTCGGCTAACGTTTCTATTTTTCAACTTTCTATTTTTTAACTTCTCATCTGGTAATTTTCCATGGCTTTATCTATTGAATGTCAAGCTCGCCCTGAAGGCGTTAACCCCCGTGAACTCCGCCGCGAAGGCATGTTACCCATCAACCTTTATGGTCATAAGGGTGCTGGTTCTGATTCTTTTGTGGTGAACTACAAAGAGGCTTTGGCGATAGTACGCGAAGCAACGCCCAATGAGACTATGGTTGAGCTGAAGACGCCTGAGTGGTCTGGTACTGCGGTTATCCGTGAAATCCAGTCTCACCCTTGGAAGCGCAACTTATTCCACCTCAGTTTTTTCCACACTGACGCGGCTTAATTCTCACCTATTTGTATTGGCTAAGATGGGGAGGGCAAATTTGATGCCCTCTTTTTTTGTGGTTTGATTTTGGGTAGGTAGAAACTAATGACGGCGACAACTGAGGCTTGGACGAGAAAACATATTTTGGCACTGATGGATTTTTCGGTGGCGGAGCTGGATATGATTT
>JBARRZ010000126.1:0-32449 GCA_049644465.1 Limnothrix sp. | reverse complement strand
ATACGCACCTTTGCTTATCTATACTTGAGAAATTCATTTGACAAAAATATCCATTAAAGCAATAACCCCCTACAATGGTTGGTCAAATTGCATCTTTCGCTCGTCCTATAGCCTCAGGCTCCTTCTCACACCCACACACCTATGCTAAATCTACAGTTCTTCTCGCACTGGCAGCGTCGTTGGCTGAAGCCGATTCTATTAGGCGTCACGACGTTTGCGCTAATTTTGGGCTTGAACCCGATCCAACAGTCGATTACTTCTGCCCCGGCGATCGCCGGAGAAAGTAGCCGCTCCACACTCCAAGCAAACGCCAATACATGGAAACAAGCGTCATTCCCTGTAGAAAACTTCCAGAGCTACACCTCCGGCTTCGGTTACCGCAGCTCTCCAGTTGGCGGCGCAAGACAGTTTCACCGTGGCATCGACATCGCAGCACCGCTCGGCAGCTATATCCGTAACTGGTGGGGTGGCAAAGTTACAGAACTGTCCGACAATACCGCCTGCGGCACAATGATTCGTGTTAAGTCCGGCGAATGGGAGCATGTTTATTGTCACCTCAGCGGCTATGTTTCTAGTTCTGCCCAAGGCACTTTTTTGATGGATCGCAACGGCGGCATTCAACTCTGGCTTGGGCAAGAAGTCCCAGCTGGCACTCGTATCGGCAGAGTCGGGATGACAGGCAGAACCACTGGCCCACACCTACACTGGGGCTTGAAATATTCTGGCCGTTATGTAGATCCAGCACTGGTTTTACAAGCAATGTACAAGCAGCCCACTGCGGCACTTGATGATTTTGTCCAGCCTTCCTAATTGCTTTTTCTAAAGATTTTCAAAAGGCGATCTTCTGTTTGATAGCGATATAATTAGCTATTTTTTGAGGGCAGCGATCGCCCATTTTTCGTGAGAGCCAAGCGAATCTAGCCCGCTCTACCTATCAGAGAGGGACGATTTTCTGGTAGCTTACTTATAACCAATATAAATTACTAGGATCATCAAGCTTTTTTGACATCCTAATACCCCACCTGCTTGCTGTTCTGGGAGAATTTTTTAAAAAATGTCTATTTTATTTCAACTTGCATTAGCCGCTCTCGTCGGTTTGTCTTTTCTGATGGTTATCGGCGTCCCCGTAGCCTACGCGTCCCCACAAAACTGGGACCAATCCAAATCTCTAATTTACGTCGGCTCCTTTGCTTGGATCGGTTTAGTCGTTGCTGTCGGCATCTTAAACTTTTTCGTGATCTAACCAACTCCAAGCCTTAATTCATTACTGATTGATCAAGAGGTGCAACTTTCTCTGCGGAAAATCCCAGCTGGTTTGCACCTCAATTTTTTTAGACATATTCTCGTTTTCTACCATGACAATATTTGAAGGAACCTACAACGACAACACCAGCGCTCTCAAAATAGCGATTGTGATTGGGCGCTTTAACGATCTCGTGACTAGCAAGTTGCTGGCTGGTTGCCAAGACTGCCTCCGTCGTCACGGCGTTGATGTCAGTACCGACGGCGAACAGATCGATTATGTATGGGTTCCCGGTAGCTTCGAAATTTCCCTTGTTGCCAAACAATTGGCCGCTTCTAAGAAATATGATGCCGTCATTTGTCTTGGTGCTGTCATTCGTGGCGACACGCCTCACTTTGATTACGTTTCCGCCGAAGTTTCCAAAGGTGTTGCTGCGGCAAGTTTCCAGACGGGAGTCCCTGTCGTCTTTGGTATTCTCACCACTGACACGATGCAACAAGCTCTAGAACGTGCTGGCATCAAAAACAACCTTGGTTGGGGCTATGGGCTGAGTGCGCTGGAGATGGCAAGCTTGATGAAAAAGTTACCAATCTCATGAGCTTTCAATGAATCCGCACAAGAAAGTCGGCGATCGCCCTTGACAGTGTCTGGTTTATTTGGCATATTTGTATACGTGCTCAACACACATGCGGGTATAGCTCAGTGGTAGAGCGTCACCTTGCCAAGGTGAATGTCGCGCGTTCGAATCGCGTTACCCGCTTCATAGAAATATCAGTTCGCTTCAGCTTAGGCTAAAGCAAATCGTAAAATATTTTAATTCTGAGAGAACGTAAGCTAAACTCTTTTGGAAGACTTTTTGATAAAAAGTTTAACAATTGGTGTCGTCGCCACTGATTTGACAAAAGGCAACAGGAAGATCAATCTATTATCCGCTGTGCTGATCAAGATAATTTTCAGAGGAGTTTGGTGTGTTTAAGTTTTCCAGAAAATTTAGTTCCCGCGCCGAAGATACAGTTGGCGAAAATAGCGCTGAGGAAGCTCACATCAAACCTTGGGGACAAGAAAATACAGACGAAGCTGTAGATCCAAAGTTGAATGCTTTGGCAGCCGAACCAGAACAAGTAGACGATGACAGCCCAAAACAACCAGTTGCCAAGAAGCGGAGACGAAAAATAAAGCTCCGTTGGTGGGTATGGATATTAGCCGGAATGCTAACTGGTGCCGGAACTAGTGGTTATGCCCTTTATCGTGGTTGGCAAGAGTTAGAGTCGCTTATTCCAGATCAGGTCAATGAGATTTTGATCTATACGCGCCCAGACACGATGACAGTCAAGGCGGCTGATGGCACGGTCATTGAGGAAGTTGGCCCTGTTTCGCACGAGAAAGTGAAAATCTGGGAAGTGCCGAACGTTGTTGCTCAGGCCTTTATTTCGAGCGAGGATCGTCGTTTTTATGATCACTTTGGTGTTGATACGCAAGGGATTGCGCGGGCCGCGTATGTGAATTTCCAAGCAGGAGAAATTATTGAAGGTGGTAGTAGTATCACTCAGCAAGTCGCGCGTATTGTTTTTCTGAATCAGGAAGTGTCAGCGACTCGTAAGCTGAGGGAGATGCGTCTAGCGACAAAGCTAGAGGAGCAATTTACTAAGGAGCAGATCTTAGAAAGCTATTTGAATTTGGTGTATCTAGGTTCTGGTGCTTATGGGATAGCGGATGCTGCGTGGGTTTATTTTGGGAAAACGCTTGATGAGCTAACGTTGCCGGAGACTGCGATGATTGCGGGTTTGGCTCCTGCACCGAGTGTTTATTCTCCGTTTGTGGATCGCCAGAAAGCAATTGTACGGCGCAATCAGGTCTTACGCAGAATGCAGGAGGATGGTTTTATTTCTGGGCCGGCTCTGGAACAGGCGATCGCCGCTCCCCTCGAAACCAACCGCCAAGTTCCGAAGCGTTTATTACGTCGTTATCCTTACTTTAGCGACTATATCCAAGCAGAATTAGAGCAATATCTAACGCCTGAACAACTGCAAAAAGGTGGTGTTGTCGTCGAAACGACAATTAATCCCCAGTGGCAAGAATGGGGTGAAGAAACGATCGCCGACGGCATCGAAAGGTACGGTCGTTATCAAAATTTCAAACAGGCGGCTCTTGTCAGTATTGATCCGCGTAACGGCCAAATTAAGGCGATGGTTGGGGGGCTGGATTTTGAAAATAATCAATATAATCGTGTAACCCAAGCACAACGGCAACCGGGTTCAACGTTTAAGACTTTTGTCTACGCAGCGGCGATCGCCTCTGGCATGTCACCCAATGCCACCTATGTCGATAAAGAATTTTCGATTGGCAACTACAAACCAAAGAACTATTCCGGGACATTTAGCAACGCAGCAATGTCTTTGACTGAAGCTCTGACCAAATCAGTGAACACAGTCGCCCTTAACGTGATGCTGGATGTCGGTTGGGATCCCGTGATTAACGTTGCTCAGCAAATGGGCATTCGGTCTGAAATGCAGCCGACTTATTCCTTGGCCCTTGGCTCGTGGGAAGTTAATTTACTAGAGATCACTTCTGCTTACGGCACACTAGCGAATAAAGGTGTACATCAGCCGAATTACGGTATTAGTCGTATTGTTGGCCGCGACGGTAACGTGATTTACCAAGCAGAAGCTAAACCCCGTACGGCTCTTGACCCCAACAGCGCAGCGATTATGACTTCGATGCTGACTAACGTCGTGTCTAGCGGTACAGGTCGTAATGCTTATATTGGTCGTCCGGTAGCTGGTAAAACAGGGACTTCTGACCAAGCTCGCGATTTATGGTTTATCGGTTATATTCCTCAGGTTGTGACCGGAATTTGGCTGGGTAATGACGACAATAAACCAACTTGGGGTTCGAGCACGACAGCGGCTCGGTTGTGGGGCAATTTAATGAAACAAATTACGGCTTCGATTGACGTAGAAGATTTTCCCCCGCGACCTAATCTCAATGGTCGAGTTGGCTCGATTAAAGCACAGCCACTGAAAAACGTACCGAAAAAAGTCACTAACACGGCGCCGTCGAGTCAACCTAAAAAAAGAACAAATTCGACACGCTCCACTAAGCCTTCTTCTGGTAGTCCGAGTCCAAAACCTGCTCGTAGTAGTAGCCAAAACAAGCCATCAAGAAGTGCGCCACAGCGATCGCCTGCACCAACTAATAGCGCCCCAAAGAGATCCAATACTGCACCGGCTCCAGCGCCAGCCCGAACTCCAGCCCCCCCACCATCACCCGCTCCAGCGCCAGCACCTCGTCCGGCACCATCCCCAGCACCTAGTCCGGCACCCGCTCCAGCGCCAGCACCTCGTCCGGCACCTGCTCCAGCACCTCGAACTCCAGCACCAGCACCCGCTCCGACTCCAGCTCCGGCCCCTGCTCCAGCACCCGCTCCAGCACCTCCGGCAAATGTCGATATCCCTGCTCCTCCTGCTGTTCAGAAGAAAGCACCAGCACCAACGCCACCACCGAGCGAATAATGTTGCGTGCTGTTGATTCGCAAGAAGCGAGACAAGAGGCTTCAAATGTCCTGTTCGCCGAAATAGTAGCCTTTACCGTAAATAGTGTGAATTAGGGGGCGATCGCCTTTCGATTCTATTTTGCGGCGCAGTAGACGTATCAAAGCTGCCAAGACATTACTACTCGGTGATTCTTCGTCTTGCCATAAATGCTGGTAAATTTGCTCATGGCTCAGTAACTGCTCCGAATGCTCCATCAAATACCGCAGAAGCTGCAATTCTCGATCCGATAAGCGAATCATCCGACCCATGCGATACGCGATGCGATTGTCTAAGTCCAATTCCAAATCTGCCACTTTCAAACGACTTGGTAAATCAACGCTTGGCGATCGCCGCAATAATGCCCGCACCCGAGCCAAAAGTTCCCGCAACTCAAAAGGCTTAATCAAATAATCATCCGCCCCAGCATCCAGACCCTGTACCCGATCATCCACCGTATCCTTAGCCGTTAAAAACAAAACAGGCGTCGTTTTTCCCAAAGCACGAATCTGATGACAGATCTCGATACCCGAATAATAAGGCAGCATCCAATCCAAAATGAGCAAGTCATACTCTCGCTTCTGCGCTAGCCCTAAACCCTGCCGTCCCTGTTCCGCCACATCCACAACATAGCCTTCCCGTAGCAGTATCTGATTCAGTGCCTCGCGCAATTCCCGTTCATCATCCACTAATAAAATACGCATCAAATTTATCTAACATTGCCGCGTCAACTATTTATTATGAATCAATTGCGCAGCTTGCTAAAAATCGCTCTGTTACACGTCTATTTAAAATCTAGATCTACACTCCCGCCGCTAAGCTATGTTCAACAAATTAATTAGCCTGCAAAGACCAGCAGCAAAAACTACAAAACAGCATAAAAAAAAGAAGCAACATTAACTGCTACCTCTTGCCGAATTGCTAACTAAATATTAGAAACCAAAAAATGTTTAACCTTTTCAGATTAATTCTGATGAGAAGGCCACAGCTGGCTAGATTCACGCTGCAATAGATTAACTAAACGCTCATCACCATGAGCCTGCGCAGTTCTAATACGAGCTTCCAAACTATTACGCATATTCTCAATATGCACCTGTCTGACATCGCGATTCATAAATGTAGAAAGCGTCGGTGACTGAACCGGACAGCTTGCAGCAGGAGCTTGTCGCTTCACCGGGGTGGATAATTTCACCACCGATGTCATCTGAGGATAAACACAACCACGATAATGCAACAACATTGACTCTACTTCGGGACGATTTAGAGCTGCGGCTGGTGCATGGCTGCGAATTACCTGTCCGCGATACTTACCCAAAATATCTCCTTCCATCACCTCTAGACTTGAGGGATTGCGGTCATAGGAGACACCACGATAGGTTAATTTCATATGATGGTTCCTCAACGTTCTCTGACTTGTTCTGTAACCATTGTTACATTAATTTCTAGCTGCTGTCTTAAACATCATGAAAGCTTAATGATCGAAAAAAGAGGAGATCAACACGATCTCCTCTTTTAAACTGCTTAGATATTCATTTAGCAATGATAGGCGAGAAACTTTAGCCCGCTTGTTCTACAAGTTCAGGTACTCTATCGGATTTAGTAACAGCGACTTTACCTTCTTCATCGATGTCAATTTGAGCAGTATCACCTGCACCGACACGACCAGACAGAATTTCTTCTGCTAATACATCTTCTAGAAGGCGCATGATTGCGCGACGCAATGGACGTGCTCCGTAGGCTGGATTGTATCCTTCCTCAACCAAGCGCTCTTTGAATTTGTCAGTAACCTGCAACTCGATTTCTTGCTCAGTGAGTCGTTTGAAGACTTCCTTGAGGAGAATTTCGGAGATCTCTTTGACCTCTTCTTTGTTGAGCTGACGGAATACGATAATTTCATCGAGACGGTTGAGGAATTCTGGGCGGAAGTACTGCTTCAATTCTTCGTTGACCAAAGAACGGATGCGGTTGTACTGGGACTCTGCGGCATCTTCGCCGAATTCGAAACCAAGTCCGCCACCACCTTTCTCAATCACTTTAGAACCAATGTTAGACGTCAAGATAATCAATGTGTTCTTGAAGTCTACGGTGCGTCCTTTGGCATCAGTGAGGCGTCCATCTTCAAGGATTTGCAGAAGCATGTTGAAGATATCGGGGTGCGCTTTCTCGATTTCATCAAAGAGAATAACGGTGTAGGGACGACGACGGACGGCTTCGGTGAGTTGACCACCTTCGTTGTAGCCGACATATCCCGGAGGTGAACCGATAAGTTTGGAAACGGTATGACGCTCCATGAACTCAGACATGTCTAAACGAACCATGGCGTCTTCTGAACCGAAGAAATAGGCTGCCAATGATTTGGTTAATTCGGTTTTACCAACGCCAGTAGGACCAGAGAAGATAAAACTTGCAATGGGTCGGTTGGGGTTCTTGAGGCCAACGCGGGCACGACGAATCGCACGGGAGACTGCTTTAACAGCGTCTTCCTGACCGATGAGACGTTGGTGTAGGGTCTCTTCCATGTTGAGTAGCTTGGTTGATTCGCTCTCGGTAAGCTTGTTGAGCGGAACGCCAGTCCAAGAGGCCACAATATGGGCGATTTCCTCGGCATCTACAACCGCATCAATATCGGTTTTCTTTTCTTTTTGATTAGCGGCGATCGCTCGAATTTCGGTTTTGATCGCCATTTCGCGATCTCTTAGACCACCTGCTTTATCGAACTCTTGGGAGCGGACGGCTTCGTCTTTTTCCTTGAGGACAACACGCAATTCTTTGTCGAGTTCTTTGGCTTCAGCTGGCAGCTGAGAGTTAATCAAACGAACACGAGAACCGGCTTCATCAATAAGATCAATCGCCTTGTCGGGCAAAAAGCGATCGCTGATATAACGATCAGCTAACTTTGCCGCTGCATTGAGAGCTTCATCCAAAATTTTCAGCTTGTGGTGTTGCTCGTAACGTTCCCGCAGGCCAAAGAGAATTTCGATAGTCTCTTCAACAGAAGGTTCGCCTACCATCACCGGTTGGAAACGACGCTCTAGGGCCGCATCTCGCTCAATGTGCTTACGGTACTCGTCGAGAGTCGTTGCACCAATACATTGCAGTTCACCACGGGCCAGAGCAGGTTTGAGGATATTCGCGGCATCGATCGCCCCTTCTGCTGCACCCGCACCAATTAAAGTATGGACTTCGTCGATCACGAGGATGACATTACCCGCTTGGCGGATTTCGTCCATGATTTTTTTGAGGCGTTCCTCAAATTCACCACGATACTTAGTTCCTGCAACGAGCAGACCAATATCAAGGGTCATGACCCGCTTTTCTTCGAGAATGTCAGGAATATCGTCCGTCGCAATTCTCTGGGCAAGACCTTCGGCGATCGCCGTTTTACCCACACCCGGCTCACCAATGAGTACAGGATTATTCTTAGTCCGACGACCGAGAATCTGAATAACTCGCTCAATTTCTTTTTGACGGCCAACCACGGGATCAAGCTTCCCATCCTTAGCAAGCTGGGTCAGGTTAGAGCCAAACTCATCAAGAGTTGGCGTCTTGTTGCTGCGAGAACCACCGCCTCCAGCAGCAACCTCAGCAGTCTCACCCAACATACGGATCACTTGGGTTCTGACCTTAGAGAGATCAACGCCTAGATTTTCGAGAACGCGGGCTGCGACGCCTTCACCTTCACGGATCAAGCCAAGAAGCAGATGCTCTGTGCCAATGTAGTTGTGGCCCAACTGGCGAGCCTCTTCGAGGGACAGTTCCAGAACACGTTTTGCTCTAGGCGTGAAGGGAATCTCAACGGCAACAAAGCCTGATCCCCGACCAATAATTTTTTCTACTTCGATGCGAGCATCCTTGAGATTGACTCCCATAGACCGGAGTACCTTAGCGGCAACACCAGTCCCCTCACCAATAAGACCGAGAAGGATTTGCTCCGTACCAACGAAGTTGTGACCAAGGCGACGAGCTTCCTCTTGGGCAAGCATAATCACCTTAATAGCTTTTTCTGTGAAGCGTTCAAACATGATCTGTTTTTTACCTGCTGCTAGTCCCGTATGTAAGGTTGATTCTAGCACAGGGGAAAATTTTGGTTTAACGCTTGAAGAACAGATTGTGATTCGGTTTCTACCCCTTGGCAATGTCCGGTAACATTCGCTACGAACCAAGTTCTAAGGCTTCGACGATCAGACCGTAGATCAGTCCTATTTTGAATGTATTGAGTAGCTCAAAAGCAAATTGGCCGTTGAGATTGGGATCGGCTGTTGTAGTACTGCGCAAAAACTGAGGGCGCTTGTAATAGATACGGCTCACTAACTCGGTGAACATTAGCATTGCTGCGCCGACGATGGGATCCCATGCGGCTCTTTGTCCAGCTGTGGTCGGCACGACTGTACCGATGAAGTTGCCGAAAAGTAAGGCGATAATATATAGCGCAAATTTACGCCATGGATTGCGAAAAAATTGGCTAAAACGAATTGCACTTTCGTCAAATAATGTATTTAAGCGGGTGCGTTGCATAGGACTTTAGAGATCAGTAAATAGTGATTTGCTGTTGAATGTTTGGAATTTATTTATTGAGTTGATTGAGGAGCCAGAGGGCAACAACGATGCCAGTGAAGTGGGAGGCGATCGTGTGGGTATTTGCCAAAATAATAAAGAGATCTTTGGGTTGGATCAGCTGAGAAGTGTTGGAAAAGACTGCGCCTTGGGGAATGGTCAGGGCTTTGCCGATAACTAAGCCGACAAAGGACTCTGCGCCAATGATGGCGAACATCATGCCAAGGAGATTGGCGAGCAGGCCGAATTTGATAGTTTGGAGAGTGTATGACTTTTTGGGACGGAGGGCGTTATCGCTGACGAGCATGAGCCGGGAAATGGTTTTGTAGCGGAAAAAGAAGAAGATGCTGACGATGAGAGCGACGATCCCGATCGCTGCGCAGAAAACGCCGAAGGTGCTGCCTTGGCTGAAGCTGGGATCTTGGTTTGCGTTGTTGGCTCCGCCGTCGCCACCGACGAGGCTGGCACTGGCGAAGAGAAGGATGAGTGCTGCGACTACCCCGAGGACGAGCTGTACCCAAAAACCGATATTGCCTGCGAATCTGAGGGTGCTGGAAGCGCGGAGGATCGCGTTAGGGATGGAGGCTCCGGAAAGGGCTCCGTAGGATTCTCGTTTCATGGGGGAAGGGTTATCTGGGGCAGGGCAATTTTATCTGCATCTATTTTGTCACACGGCCTTTCGTTTGTTCTAGATCTGTTGGGGTTTGGTCGGACTGGTCAAGGTGAGGGGGGGTTTGGTGGCGATCGCCCAACTTTATCAATCATTTTTGTTTCAAAGATGGCTGACCTGAAGATCTAGATGACAGTTGTGGCACTGCTTTGAAAAGGGACAGGCTATGATAATCACTGAATGTTTTCGTACGTTGGTGGTTGATGCACCCAATTCGTCTAACCCTATTTTTTCTTGGTCTAAGTGTGGTGCTTGGGCTGATGTTGTGGTTGGTGAATTCGTTATACCGTCTTTATTTACAGGTTTCGTTTACTGCGCCGTTTTTAGCAAATATTCTGATTCTGCTGCTGATTGGGCTAATTGGTCTAATTTTGTGGACATTTTTTCGTTACTTCAATTTATTTGACCTCAAGAAATCAGCAAAACAGCGTGTTCGTCGTTCTGTCACGAGTTCTGCTGTGCCCCAGCTCCCTACGGAAAAAACGGAGGCGGCAGCGGTTAATCTTCAGGTTATTCAGCAGCAAGTGTCGCAAATTCAAGACAAGGTGGCACAGAAAGCTCTGATGGGGCGATCGCAGGAAATCCAAGCAAATTTTGAACGACAAGAATTGCAAGTGGCGGTATTTGGTACAGGCTCGGCGGGCAAGACTTCCCTTGTGAATGCGCTAATCGGGCAGATGGTGGGCAATGTGGAAGCGACCATGGGCACGACAAAAATTGGTAAGCGATTTCGACTCAAATTAAAAGGTGTGGCGAAACAGATTTCCATTACGGATACACCCGGCATTTTGGAGATGGGAGAAGGGGGAATTCAGCGGGATGAGTTGGCGCGGCAGTTGGCGACAGAGGCTGATTTGCTAATTTTTGTGGTGGATAATGATCTGCGGCAATCGGAGTATGATCCGCTGTGTGATCTGGCTGAAATCGGCAAGCGATCGCTGTTGGTTTTTAACAAAATTGATTTATATACGGAAGAGGATCAAGAAATTATTGGCGATCGCCTGCAAAAAAAAGTCGCGCATTTAATTGTCCCGGAAGACGTGATTGCTGTGTGTGCCAGTCCGCAAGCATTCCAGCTCGATAATGGCGACATCATCGAACCAGAGCCGGAAGTGATGCCCCTAATGAAACGCTTGGCGATCGTGTTACGCGCAGAAGGAGATGATTTATTAGCCGACAACTTATTATTGCAATCCCAGCGGCTAGGCGAAGAAGCAAGGCGCATTATCGATAGTCAGCGGCGCAAACAAGCCGACAAAGTGATTGAGCGATACCAGTGGATCGGCGCAGGAGTCATTGCAGTCACGCCTTTGCCCGTCGTGGATATGTTGGCGACAGCAGCAGTAAATGCTCAGATGGTGATGGAAATTGGTCAAGTTTATGGCTGTGAAATCGATGGCGATCGCGGTAAAGAATTAGCCCTTTCTCTCGGTAAAACCCTAGTCAGTTTAGGCGTCGTCAAAGGCGCAGTCGAAATGCTTGCCAAAGTTTTGCAAACTAACATCGCTACTTATTTCGTTGGCAAAGCGATTCAAGGCGTAACCGCCGCTTATTTGACCCGTATTGCTGGCAAAAGTTTTGTTGAATATTTCAGTCAAGATCAAGAGTGGGGTGATGGTGGCATTGCCGAAGTCGTTCAACAGCAATTTCAACTCAGTAAAAAAGACGAATTTGTCAAAGATTTTGTCGGAGATGCCATTCTAAAAGTAGTCAATCCCTTTAAAGACATCTGGCAAATTGAATTTGAAGAAGATCCTGAGCGATCAGAATTAGAATGGAGCGCGCCGCGTCAGCGACCTCGTGATGAATGGTAATTATTTTAGCGTATTAGAATTATGATTTTGAATAGAAAAATTGACTGGGAAAAGCTAGCAGAAATTCATGAACTAAAAGAGTATTTCGAAGAAAATTTTGATGAGTTTAAAACAGAAATAGAAACTTATATTTTGAAATTTGCTCATTTTCCTGATGAGACACTCACTAAATTTTCCAAACTTAGAGCCTTAGAAGTAACTAACGGCATTACTCAATGGGCATTCCGGCGCGGCGATGAAAATGCCTTATCTGTAGAGCAAAATCGAATCTGTATGAATACAGTGATGGGGTTTATGAAAAATGTTGAAATGGAGTTTCCCAGCGAAGGCAAGATTGATTTCAATGATACCGAAAAAGCGTTTGTTCGCGCTAATAGAAAATTGTACCAAGATGCATTTAAAAATAATGTAGAAGGAGCAGACCGAGATTTTTATGCTAGTTCAACAGCGCAGTTTATTGTGTGTGGTCATAAACGATTAGAACAAGCGATGGCATTAGTAGAAAAAGACTATGAGGAGATGTTTTCGCCCTACTATATTAAGCGAGGACAACGTTATATCCAGTCTTATTTAGATGGTTTTGAGGAATTCAAACCGTAGATTTATCTTTACTATAAGTTCCGTTGTAGTGCATGATCAGATTTTGTTTAAGAGAGAAAGGCGATGAAAATTCAAGCAGTAGATTACACGACCTTGGTCGCCTTAGTTTCTGAATTGCAGCGAGATTGGTTGCCTTCTCGGCTTGAACAAATTTATCAATACGATCGCCACACTATTTGCTTAGCATTACGTACCCTCGAAAAACGCGAATGGCTATGGATTTCTTGGCATCCTCAGACAGCACGAATTCATATGGGCGATCGCCCACCTCGCGACCCAGACACTTTTACTTTTAGCGAACAACTGCGCCATCAAATTAAAGGCTTGGCATTGAGTGGTATTGAACTAACAACCCCTTGGGAAAGAGTGGTTGATTTACAGTTTGGTCAGCGTCCAGACGATGCTCCAATTTGGCATTTGTATGTAGAGATTATGGGCAAACATAGTAATGTGATGCTCACTAATTCAGATAATCAAATTGTCACCGCTGCTCAACAAATTAGTGGCGATCGCTCTAGTATTCGTCCAGTAGAAACTGGTCAACCTTATGAGTTTCCGCCTGCCTTAACTAAATCAACGCCGAGCCTTGAAGAATCTTTTGAGCGTTGGCAAGAAAGAGTATCACTTTTGCCAAAATCAATCAAAAATCAACTGCTTTCTAACTATCGAGGTGTCAGCCCACTACTGCTAGAAGAAATGATTACTGCTGCAGGTTTAGAATCTACAGACAATGCTCATAAACTTACTGAAGAAAACTGGCAAAATTTATTTTTGCAATGGCAAAGCTGGTTAACCTGTGTTGAGAAAAAAGACTTTCAAGTAGTACAAAAAGCTGATGGATATTCAGTTATAAATTGGCATGATCAAAGTGGTTTGAGAAGTCAAAAAATTGATTTACAAAAGCTAGTTAACGACTATTACCGAGATAAATTCAACAACCAGAACTTTCAACAGCTTCACCATCAACTTCAGCAAAAAATCAATGTGGTTTTAAAAAAGCTACGTCAGAAAGCTTCAACTTTTGAGTCGCGTCTCAAACAGTCAGAGAATGCAGAAATATATCGTCAATATGGTGATCTGTTAATGTCTTATCTCCATGAATGGAAAGCGGGAATGACAGAAATTGTATTAGAAGATTTTGAATCAAGAGAGCCTATTAAAGTTCCTTTAAAACCTGATAGAAATGCGGTACAAAATTCTCAAGCACACTACAAACAACACCAAAAGCTAAAGCGAGCTAATCAGTTTGTACAACCGCTGTTGGACGAAGTAAATTCAGAGATTCATTATTTAGAGCAAATTGAAGCTAGTTTAGAACAACTATCAAGCTACGAAAAACCTGAAGATTTAGAAGCTTTACATGAAATTAAAGAAGAATTAGTTCAGCAAAATTATTTGCAAACAGATCGAACAAATAATCTTAAAAAAGAAGTTTCTAAACCTCATATCTATCCAACATTTTCAGGCGGAGAGTTATGGATTGGGCGCAATAACCAACAGAATGATCACCTTACTTTCCGAGTAGCAAATGATTATGACATCTGGTTTCATAGTCAAGAAATTCCGGGAAGTCATGTTTTATTGCGTTTAGAACCCGGCACTATTCCAGACGAAAAAGAATTGCAGTTGGCGGCAGATTTTGCAGCTTTTTATAGTCGTGCCAAGCAAAGTGAGCAAGTTCCAGTTGTGTACACGAAACCAAAGAATGTCTACAAACCGAAAGGCACGAAACCGGGGATGTGTATTTACAAGAAAGAAACGATTCTCTGGGGGCAACCACAGCGAGCTAAACAGGCGATCGCCCAATATTCAAATCAATCAAAATAGTGCAGGTTACTTTGCCAAGCTAACTACCTAGGAATTGCTTGGATATGAGATGGCAATAAAAATAAGGATAAGTTTCTATATCGTACTCATCCTTGGCATTTTCAAGAAAAACTTTAGTCTAGATCTAAATTTTTACAATTACATCATCCAATTCCCAGCGAATCTTAGTAAGTGTTGCGTACTTATCATCACTCGAACGATAGCCAATTGGGCAAACAACAACTGAGCGTAGGCCTTTTTCTTTTAGTCCTAAAAGCTTGTCATATTCATCGCTATCGAAACCCTCCATTGGACAAGCATCAATTTTTAGGCTTGCGGCAACAGTCATTAACTGACCTAAGGCAATATAAACTTGGTTCGACATCCAATTGTTTAAAGCTTCTTCTGAGTGCTGTGCAAGGAAGTCTTTAATTACTTTAGAAAATCCACCCATATCTTCAACTTTCATGCCTCTTTTTTCACAGAGATCTGCAATATAGCGATCAACATATTCTTCGTTCATGCTCTCTTTTCGGCACAAAACAAAGGTGTAAGAGGATTGAGAAACTTGCTGTTGATCCCAAGAGAATGGGACTAGTTGATCCAAGACTTCTTGTTTTTCTACTACTACAAATTCCCAAGGTTGTAACCCGAAAGATGAGGGTGTTAATCTCAATGATTCTAGTAAAGTTTCTAGGTCTTCTTTTGAAACTTTCTTCTCAGTATCAAAAGCTTTTGTTGCGTATCGCCAATTGAGATCATCGATGATTTTTTCCATGTTTATCCTAAATACTTTGTTCTTCCTGACTATATAGAAATGTCTTTCACCTAATCTGCTGTATCTAATACAGTTTTATTGATGCTCTTTAGGGACAGGTTGATTGCGAAAATGAGGTAATCAGGCGATCGCCCTTAATCTTTAAGCAATAGTGCTACCGCATGAACGCAAATTCCTTTTTCTGCTCCCATTGCATCCAGTTTTTCGTTGGTGGTTGCCTTAATTCCAACTTGGTCAACTTCTAAATTTAGTACCGCTGCCAGCCGCTGGGACATTGCCGCAATGTGGGGTTTGAGTTTTGGTTGTTCTGCGACAATCACCGAGTCCAGATTACCGATATGCCAACCCCGCTCTTGCACCAGACCATACACTTGTTTCAACAATTCAAGACTGTCTGCACCCTTCCATTTTGGATCTGTGGGCGGAAAATAATGGCCAATATCGCCAAGACTTAACGCGCCTAGTAGCGCATCCATAATCGCGTGGGTCAAAACATCGGCATCGCTATGGCCGTCTAAACCAAGGTGATGCTCAAGGGTAATACCGCCTAAAATCAAGGGTCTGCCTGTGACCAAACGGTGGACATCGTAGCCATTACCAATACGGATATTCATGGGCGGCGGCAGGGGTGAAAGGGATGAACTGAACCATGGGTTAGGGTATCATATTCGTCTAATGGATTTGGCAGGTTCGGATTTTCTAGACGTTTTGCCTTATTTCAACGGCGATCGCCTACATCGTGTTTATCTACTGATACAGCCCAAAAGTCGCAATTTCGTCGGCAAGCCATTCTGGATATAAAAAATATGGTCGGTCAACTTCTAAATTTGCGAAATTTCACGTTATTTTGTGCCCTTGTGGTGGGTAGCTCTGGCAGCGTTATGATCGCAGATTCTTTGACGCCGACAGCTTCGGTGGCGATCGCCCAGTCTGCACCAGAAACAGGCAATAGCTTCTTGCAGAGCTTACTTCAGCTCAACCAAACTTTTTTAAGTCTGCAACCGCAAATTCGGCGTTTCCCCACAGAATTACAAGCGATTGACCGAAAAACAAAAGCTTTTGACGCAGCATTTTTTCAAGATTACAACTCAAAAATCAAAAACCTTCAGCAGCTTATCAGCTCTCTCGAAACGCAGTTTGATGACTTTGCTGATAATGAAGAACAGCAACTTGCCGTTAAAGCCGAACTAGAACAATTGCAGCTAATTGTTCAAAATTTATTGAAAATTTCAGAGCCGTTTAACGCCGGTTTTAATGCGAACAGTATTCGCCAAGTACAAGAATTTCTCGACTTTTTTGAACAACGCGGTTTGGCCGATAGTAGTTATGGTTTTTATGGCGGTGTCACCCAAGTAGAAATTGTTAATTATCTCAATCGGCAATTAGCTGATTTTTCGCAAAGTTTAAAAACATTAAATCAAGCGGCGACTCAGGCGGCGATCGCCCCAGATTTAGCGACCTCAATTAATTATCTTTACACAACACTAAATTTAGACAATACTCTCAGTTCTCCCAACGGCAATCTACAAGACACTATCGAGCAGTTACAGACAGAAAATAGAATTCTCGATCAGCGCATCGAAAATACTCATCGCGTTATTTTATTTCTGCCGTTGATTGTAATGTTGCCGACGACTATTTTGGTCTTTATTCTGTTTTATTATTTCGGCAAAATCTTCCAAGAAAAAGCAGAACAACCCGCTAATTATCAATTTTCAATTAATGATATTTACGGCCTTGAAGATGAATTGATCGCGTCATTGCTCCAGAAATATGAGCTAAAACCACGTCTGATCGAACGACGAAATGATCCTTTTGCTAATAAATTAATTGACTTTGTCAGCACAACGCTTGAGCAAAAAGACACAACGCAATCAACATCTGACACTCGAGAGACAAATCCAGATCCAGAAACCGCCGATGAAGACGAAGGCATAATTACAAGCGATCCAGATTTGGTGATGGATGGCCACTTAACAGCGGAAGAAGAAGAGGATGATAGTTTTCCTGTTCATATGCCGAATGTTTACGACGAGCTGGTTGATGAATACAACAAGGATGCGGCTCATCTTGAAACCGAGGCGATCGCCCTGTCGATTTCCCACCAAGAAAGCTATCTCGATGATGAATCTGAATTTACGCCAATGCTGTTGCTGACGACCGATGAAGCCGGCGACTATTGGGCGATGAACCACAAATCTTTAGACTATTTAACCCCGAAGGCCGATCTGTCGATTACAACTGAAAATTACGGCAACTTTAAAAATATTTTCATTTGCTACGGCTACCAACCCGACACGGTTCAAAAGGCAAAATTGTTAAAGCCCGCCCGCGTTTCGGTGACCGAAGAAGAGCAGACTTGGGAGTTAGTGCAACAAGGCATTGTTGTTTTGCACCGTATTTGATTTCTGGTGTCGATATTTCGTCTCGTGGGTAAACTTTTCGGCCAGCATGATAATTGTGAATTTAAAGTTAATTTGAACATAACGACTGGAATTTTTTTCGTGCTGAAAATTCGCGGTGGTGGAAACCCAGAAAGTAGCCTAAAATGGCAGCAATTCTTATCTATGACACCACCAAACTGTCCAAGGGGCTAAGGGAAAAGCTTATGAACTCTTTCTACGCTGGAGTAAACAAAGTTGCTGGACTGGCGATCGCCACAACACTGATCACTACCGCAACTATTACTTACCAACAACAAACTGCCCAAGCCCAAGCCGCCTACGGGAGCTACATCGGTGTCGGTGGCACGATCGGCGTCACTTCCGATGACAATGGCGATGGCCAACAAATTGGCGCTGTTATTTCGACCCGCTACAAATTTCTTGAAGCCCCCCTCTCTCTTCGTGTTCAAGGCTTCATTGGCGAAGGAACAGCCGTGGTTCCCACCGTTTCCTACGATATTCCCGTTTCTTGGCAAGCCGATGCTTATGTTGGTGCAGGCGTCTCCTTTGCCAGCGGTGAAACACCTTCCCCTGTCGGTGACCAAACTAGCTTTGTGATTCAGCCCGGCATTGATTACGCAATACCCAACGGCAACACCGTACTTTACGGCAACGCAGTCGTGGCCTTCGATGCCTATGAAGAAGGAGGCGGGACAGCCGTTGCAGTACAGGGTGGTATGGGCCTGCGATTCTAGGTCAAAAAAGAGTACAATTGAACCGAAGATGGTGACAGAAAAAGAGATTTCAAACGTATGAACAGTTGCGTATTAATGGCGCAGGTCATGAGTGAACCTGAGCTACGCTACACCCAAGACAATACCCCCTTAGCCCAAATGCTCATTGAGTTTCCAGCGCTACGAGATGGTGATGCGCCATGTCGGATTAAAGCTGTGGGCTGGGGCAAAATCGGTACAGAAATTCAGGAGTCCTATCACGAAGGGGATCAGGTGATCCTCGTGGGTCGGCTCTCGATGAACACGATTGATCGTCCAGAAGGGTTTAAAGAAAAAAAGGCGGAGTTTGTGATTTCACAAATTCAAGCTGCGGGTGAGGCGATCGCCATGTCATCAGCCCCGGCGATGTCTACAGCGCCTGCACCAGTAGCCGCACCGAGTAACGTTGTACCACTAAAAAACTCCTATCAAGCGCCGGAACCGACTCCTAGTTATGAGTCTCAACCAAGCGCACCCGAACCAAACCTTGACGACATCCCCTTTTAAATTGTGAATTTAGGGGATACTATCACGGCGATCGCCAGTGCGGTTGTGCCAAATCAGGGCAGCATTGGCATTGTCAGACTATCCGGCGCGGAGTCTGTTCGTATCGCCCGTAGTTTATTTAAGAGTCCGGGCAAACAAGCTTGGGAAAGCCATCGTATTTTATATGGCTACGTGCGTCACCCCGAAACGCGAGATATTGTTGACGAAGCCTTGTTGCTGTTGATGCTGGCGCCACGTTCTTTTACGGCTGAGGATGTGGTGGAATTTCACTGTCATGGCGGCATTATGCCTGTGCAGCAAGTGTTGCAACTTTGTCTAGAAGCTGGCGCGAGACTTGCAGAACCGGGCGAATTTAGTTTGCGCGCATTTCTAAATGGCCGCATCGATCTAACCCAAGCAGAAAGTGTCGCGGAATTAGTGGGGGCAAAATCGCCCCAATCGGCTCAGGTCGCTCTAGCGGGAATTCAGGGAAGATTGGCTCAGCCCATCCATCAGCTGCGTGCGCAATGTTTAGATATTTTGGCGGAAGTAGAAGCTCGCATTGATTTTGAAGACGATTTGCCACCCCTTGATGAAGTCGCGATTCGTCGAGATTTAGATCAGGTTTTAGCTACTGTTAACCAGATTTTGCAGACATCAGATCGTGGTGAATTACTCCGCACAGGTTTAAAAGTGGCAATTGTGGGGCGTCCCAATGTGGGCAAATCGAGTTTGCTTAATGCTTGGAGCCGCAGCGATCGCGCCATTGTGACAGACTTACCCGGGACAACGCGGGATGTGGTGGAGTCGCAATTAGTCGTGCAAGGTATTCCGGTGCAGGTGCTAGATACAGCAGGGATTCGAGCGACAGAAGATACAGTTGAGCAGATTGGGGTTGCCCGCTCACTTAAAGCTTCAAAAGATGCAGACTTGGTGTTATTTACGATTGATGCGGCTGAGGGTTGGACAGCTGCTGATCAGGCTATTTTTGAGGAGTTGGGCGATCGCCCCCTAATTTTAATCCTCAACAAAACTGATATTAGCGACCTTCAAAATATTAAGATTCCGCCGCAAATTACCCACGTAGTGAAAACTGCCGCCGCTCAACAACAGGGCATCGAAGCCTTAGAAATGGCGATCGCCGCGAGTGTACAGCAGGGCACAGTCGGAGCCGCCGATCTCGATTTTGCAATCAACCAACGCCAAGCCGCCGCCCTCACCAGAGCCAAACAATCTCTCGAACAGGTACGCGACACGATGGGAGAACAGTTGCCATTAGATTTTTGGACAATCGATTTACGCACCGCGATCCAAGCTCTTGATGAAATCACTGGCGAAGGCGTTACCGAATCAGTCCTTGATCGGATTTTTAGTCGTTTTTGTATCGGCAAATAGACAAAATTAGGTGAGTCGGAGCACCATGATTTTCTGTGAATGACAGAATAACGCTACAGCCATTTTTCGAGAATGCGACTCAAGTCTTCACTGTTAATGGGCTTACTAAGATAGTCATTCATCCCTGCTTCAATACATTTTTCGCGATCGCCCTTCATCGCATTAGCCGTCATCGCAATAATCGCAATATTAGAATTCTCCAGCCCGCCATTACCCAAACGAATTTGTTTAGTCGCTTCATAACCATCCATCACAGGCATCTGGCAATCCATAAAAATAAAACGGTAAACCTGCTCCGGTGCAGACTTTTGGAGCATTGCTAAAGCCTCCTTGCCGTTACACGCAATATCGACCACAATGTCGTGCTGCTTAAGGACGCCCTTCATCACCATCTGATTAATGTTGTTATCTTCCACCAACAGCAGGCGCATTTGTGCGGGAGGATCCGCCTCTAACTCTTGAGCTTCTACAGTTTGGTTTTGCTGTTCCGGCTTCGCTACAAAATTAGCAGACGCAGGCACAACATTTTGCTCAGTGAGGTGATTTTTCCGAGCCTTAACCAAAACATTAAACAAGTCTTGGAGAATATAAGGCTTAGTGAAATATGCACGAAAACCAAGGGTTGCTAATTGTTGAACTCCCTCGGCTTGGGCAACAGTGGTCATGGCGATGAGAGACATCTTTGATAAATGGGGATCGGCTTTAAACTGTTGTGCCAGCTCGTGATTGTCGATATCTGCCATTTGCATATCCAGCAGAACAATATCGAAAGGCAACTCCGGATTCGGTCTGGACAAATTGGTTGTGCATAACGCGAGGGCGGTATCTGGGTCTGCGGTTTCTGCGACGGTGGCTCCCCACTGGACAAGTTGACGATGGAGGATGCGGCGGGTGAGGGCATGGTCGTCCAAAATCAGAATGTTTGTATCGCTTAGATCGAGGTGGGGTAGAGGTCTTGGGGGTTGATTGCTAGGACGAAACTGGACTGTAAATTCGAATCTACTGCCTTCATTGACTGTGCTGCTGACCTGTAGATCGCCTTGCATCAGGCCGCAGAGTTTTTTGGTGATGGCAAGTCCTAGCCCGGTGCCTCCATATTTGCGGGTTGTGCTGAGGTCAACTTGTGTAAAAGAATCGAAGAGTTGAGTTAGTTTTTCGGCGGGAATGCCAATGCCTGTATCGGTGATGCTGGCGCGGAGTGATAGTGCGTCGTTGGTTGGAGTGAGGTGAGCCTGAATGACGATTTCGCCTTGTTCGGTGAATTTGATGGCGTTGCCGACGATGTTGGTGAGAATTTGCCGCAAACGACCGGGATCGCCTTGGACGATCGCCCCATCAATATTGTCGATATCGAGGACGAGTTCAATGTTTTTGTCGTGGGCTTTCATGGCGATCGCCTTCGTAAAGTCTTCGAGGACTTGGCGTAAATCAAACTCGATTTCTTCTAGTTCTAGTTTGCCCGCTTCGACTTTTGAGAAGTCTAAAATATCGTTGATCAAGGTCAATAATGATTCGGCACTGGACTGGGCGATCGCCACCTGAGAGTGTTGTTCAGCCGTAAGCCTTGTTCGCTTAAGTAGATTCAGCATCCCGATAACACCATTCATCGGTGTCCGAATTTCGTGGCTCATATTCGCCAAAAACAAGCTTTTATAATGATTCGCTTTTTCGGCACTATTCCGCGCTTCAGCTAGCTCTTCGATTTGGTCTTCGAGTTGGGTATTGCTGATCTCTAGGGCAACAATTGTGCTGGCCAACCGCTCTGCCATTAAGTTAAAAGATTTGCCGACAGTATCAAGTTCTTGTAATTCTAGTGGCGCGACTCTATTGTCCAGTTGTCCCATCTCGATCGCTTTTGCTGCTTTTGTGAGCCGACTGATGCGATACCCAATCCACTTAGCCGTTTTTAAACCGAGCAAAATATCACAAAGCAAAGCGAGCAAGCAGAGAAGAATCGTTGTGCGTGTATTCTGCTGAATTTCGGTGATAAAGGCTGATTTTGGAATAATGATACCTGTGAGCCAAGTTAGTCCTAATTCTTCATGTACTGGAATGACTTTCACAAAATACTGTTGTCCATCATGTTTGAAAGACAGTCGGACTGGTTTGTCAATGTCTTGCCAGTTGGTAACTTCGGTGCGGAGTGCTTCGCCACTGAGACGCAGCAGATCATCTTGGGCTTGTTCTAATAAAGGACGGCTTGGTTCTTGATTTTCTAATGTCGGGCGATCGCCACCCAATGCCAAAACGTTGCGGTGCTGCGAACTCGCAATTAAACGACCATCCGCTTCTATCAAAAATGTTTGTCCTGTTTGAAGCACATCGACATGCGCTAAAAACTTATGAATACCTGCGAGGGATAAATCACTCCCGACCACTCCCCACAAACTGCCATCCGCCCGATAAATAGGTAACGTCGAAGAAAGCCCCAAGATGTTGCTATCTAAGGGGAAAAAGCTGTAAATGTCGCTCCAAGCTAATTCACCATCAGCCACAGCATCTTTGTACCAATCGCGTTGACGCGGATCATAATCTGGATCGCTGCTCATTAATGCTTGGCGATCGCCCTGCTCATCCGTGGCGTAAATCAAAAAATCACCCGGCAGATAATTCTCCGTTCCTTCGATATCTGGCCATGGTCGTTCAGAGCGCCCCGTTCCCACATATCCCCCTCGTGCTTCATGACCGAAGTAAATATAGTCCAAGCCCGGAATCGTCCGCATTTGTTGCCAGAAATGGCGCGCTAGCTCGTCTGAATCATCAGGATTCAGCGCACCGATGCGGATTGCCTCTGCACTAATTTCATTAACCAGCGGCGCAGTGTGGAGGTAACTTTCTAAATGTTGATCGACGCGTGCAGCGACCTCTCCCTGCAACTGAGTCGCTAATTCTAAAACTGCCCGCTCACCATTCCGCCATGATAAAAAACCGATTAAGCCCACGGCCAAAAACAGTTCGATAAAAAAAGGAACAGTCAGAATGACATTTAAAGGGAAGGATCGCTGAGGGCGCTGCGATGGGGTCATCGAGTCAATTGTGATAGTTTTTGCGGCAAGAAAATGTTGGAAAATGCACTCAAATTTTGAGCAAGTCTTTAATAGTTACGCACTAAAATTGTAGGAATAGAATTTTTATTTCAAGGATTTGTCAAGCATAACCACAGCTACTCATAAAACACAAACAAAATTTGGTACTTTTTGCTAGAAGAAAAGCAAGTTTTTAAAAACTAACTTTTAAGGTTTGCTGTTTCGATGGTCTCAAATCCGCAAAAAATTCATGCATTACTCGAAATTGGCGATCGCCCACCGCATTCTGTAATACTGAAAGTAAAATTAGCGTAAAGATCATCGTAGTACTATGGCCGTTGCAACGAAACCCAGAGACGTACAACCCTATCCCATCAGTATCGATACTTTTGTTCTGCGATCACGCACGTGGGATCGCCTGAAATTTGAAATAGAATTTGGTTTACAAAAAGGCACGACAGCGAATAGTTACCTCATCCTTTCGGACAAAAACGCGCTGATCGATCCACCGGGAGAGTCGTTTAAGGATGTCTTTTTGGAGGCGCTGAAAGTTCGTTTTGACCCGCAAACTCTTGACTATATTATTGTCGGCCACACTAACCCGAATCGCTGCGCAACATTAAAAGAGGTGCTGAAGCTTGCACCCAACGCAAAAATTGTCTGTTCTAATCCGGCGGCGATCGCCCTAAAAGATTTGCTCGAGGACGAAAATCCAGAGCTAATTATTGTCAAAAAAGATGACACCCTCGACCTCGGTCAAGGCCACAATCTCGAATTTATTCCGACCCCGACCCCCCGCTTCCCTGGTCACCTCTGCACCTACGACCCCAGAGACAAATTTTTATTTACCGACAAATTATTTAGCGCCCATGTCTGCGGTGATGAAATTTACGATAAAGGTTGGGAAAAGTACGAAGAAGACCGCCGTTACTATTTTGATTGCGTTTTTGCGACCTCCATTAATCAAACGCTCGCGGCTCTCGGCAAACTGGAATCCAAGCCCGACGCCACTGTCTACGCCACAGGTCATGGCCCGCTGGTACGCTATGGCCGCCAAGAATTATTAAATAATTATCAGGCTTGGGCTGAGCAACAAAAGAATGATCTGTCTGTGGCGCTAATCTACGCCTCTGCTTACGGCAATACAGCAACGGTGGCTCAGGCGATCGCCCGGGGTATTTCCAAAGCGGGAGTGATGGTCGAAACCTTTAACGCTGAACATGCCGAACCGGAAGAAATCAAAACGGCGATCGCCAAATGTAGCGGCTTTCTGATGGGTTCTCCGACCCTCGGCGGCCATGCACCAACCCAAATCCAGACCGCCTTGGGCATTGTCCTTGCCAACGCAGAAAAAACAAAACTAGCTGGTGTTTTCGGCTCCTTTGGTTGGAGTGGCGAAGCGATCGATTTACTCGAAGGCAAATTTAAAGATGCCGGCTATCAGATGGGTTTCGAGCCGATCCGCGTCAAATTCAAACCCACCGAAGTCACCATTAAAACCTGCGAAGAAACAGGCACAGATTTCGCCCAAGCCATCAAAAAAACTGAAAAACGGCGACAACCCAAACAAAATGTTGTCTCCACCACCCAAACCGACAACCTTGAACAAGCCCTTGGTCGCATCGTCGGTTCGCTGTGCGTTATCACCACAAAACAAGACAACCTTGCCAGTGCAATGCTTGCCTCGTGGGTATCCCAAGCTACTTTTAGTCCGCCCGGTTTTACCGTCGCTGTCGCCAAAGAACGGGCGATCGAATCATTGCTTCACCAAGACACTAGCTTTGTGATTAATGTGCTGCAAGACGGCAATCATTTGGGCCTAATGAAACATTTCCTCAAGCCGTTCTCTCCCGGTGAAGATCGCTTTGAAGGCATCGAAACGGAAGACGCTGAGAATGGTTGTCAAATTCTTACTGAGTCTCTGGCTTATCTAGAATGTAAAGTCGAAAGCCGGATGGAATGCGGTGATCATTGGGTGATTTACGCTACGACAGATCAAGGCAAACTGCTCCAAGATAATGGCATTACAGCGGTACACCATCGCAAATCTGGTACTCATTACTAAACTGTTTTTTTTAGAAGCTACTATGTCTAAATTGTTTGTCGTTGTTGTCGCCACAGTCCCGGAATATTACGAGTACAAAAAGGAACATCCTGAACACGACCAAAATCAGGTTGCTTGGTTCAAGGAGCAGGCGGCCAAAGGGGTGCTTTTGTCCTGTGGCCCTTTTTATCCCCACGATGGTACTGGTATCTGGATTCTCCAAGCGGCAGATTTGGCTGAGGCTGAGGCGATCGCCGCCACTAGTCCCCGCGCTACCGATGGCCTACTTGCCCCAGAAACTCGCATCGTTGAATGGCAGTCGCATATTGGTCGAGACCGATTTTTTGAATCGTAAAATTTAGGCCAGAGAGATTTGCTACGATTGGAAACTTGAGAAGAAAAGGGGAAGGTGATGATTGAGGTAACCCGCTGTCTTCATACAGCATTGTTGGTTTCTGATGTGGCTCGTTCTGAAGCGTTTTACGATGCGGTATTGCAACTGCCGAAGGTTGAGCGTCCATTTAACTACGCGGGAACTTGGTATCAACTGGGCTTGATGCAGCTTCACCTCATCGAAGACAAGACTTTTTCGGCGCAACTCCACAATGTGCATAAACTGGGCGGCAATCCTCACGTCGCCTTTGGGGTGAAAGATTTGACTCAGGTGCGCGCGCAATTAGATGCTCAAGACTATCCTTACGAGCTGAGTGCTTCGGGACGCAAAGCCTTATTTGTGCAAGATCCTGACGGTAGCGTCATTGAGATTACACAAGATGAATCAGCCTAGGCTGCCGGTTATGAGGTTTGCCAGAGGGTTTGGCATTCGAGATTTTTTTGGTTGGGATTCACCCAGACGAGATCGACTTTGCTCGCTTTGTGATCTTGTAGGGTAATCACGGTGAAAGCATGGTGGCGATCGCCGTTATTTTTTTGCAAAATTCTCGGTACTTGAGCGGCATTAACGTAGAGCATTTCCGCAAGGCATTTTGTCTGAGTGCGTAGGCGATCTTTGCGGTGGCGCAGCGTGTAGTGCATGTGTCCAAAGGTGACGAAAGAGATATTTTTACCGCACTCACGGGCTTTCTCAATTAACTGCGCAAAATCCGGATCACCATGGTCACCGCCGAGGGGATTCCAATCGCGACCGCACATATCCTCTGGCTCTACACCCAGTCCGGTGGGGCCGTTGTGACCGATCAAAATAATGTCGTTGTAGCTGCAAGCCTCTACTTGTTGCAGCATCAGCGCGAGCGATTCTGTGAAGTTGTGTACCCCGTAGCGATCGCCGAGAAAGCGTTTATTACGCCACTTATCGCCACCCCAACTAAAGGGCCGCGCGCCGATCACCGAAAGTTGCAGCTGCGGCAAATCCAGATAACCATAGCCCACGTGGGCCTCACCTAAAATATCTATTTGTTTTTGGACGCGATCTTCTTCAGCGTGGTTGTAGGGGGCTTTTTTTCGGCCCCAATCAGAGGCGGTATACCAAGCGTCGTGGTTGCCGAAAATAGCGGCTTTGGGGAAAGGTAAATCGGCAATATGTTGCACGAGATCGACGGCTTCGTTACCAAAATCACCTACGAATAGCACCAGATCTGCACCAATAATTTCTAAGGCGTGGCGATCGCCCACCGCATCCCACTGATCATGAATATCTCCGACAATAGCAACCTTGAACGATTGCGCTACCTCTGCCATGTTCTCTGCCCGATTAATTACTCAACGCTTTGAGGAAATTTTGCAATCCCCCTAACAAACCTGTTTTTTTGACTTTCGTTGTACCGCCACCGTCGCTACCCGCTTCGTCCCCTGCCGCGCCCAATAACAGTCGTTCTAAATATTCACCGAGAGGCTTTTGAGCTTCGGTTGAAATTAGTTCATATTCGCCTTCCTCTGCCTGCTCTAAGTAAACTTCCCAACCTGAAGGATAGGCCCGCCAAACCATTGCGCCTTCGTAAGGACGGATGTAATAAGCTGATTCGAGGGTGCTGATAAATCGGTCTCGCAATTGCCGCGCCGCATAGCCGATCCCAACAATTGCGACATCTTCTAGTTGAGGAATGAGCATCACAACGGGGCGATCGCCGGCAAATTCACACAACTTTTCAACCTGCGCCACCTCAACCGCCGACGGACAAACCACCAAAAAAATTTGATCGTCGTCACTAATCTTGTATTGCACCGGGTTACGCGAAGAGCCAATATCCGTCACCTTAAACTCAACCTCGCCCCAATCCCGTTTCGCCAAAGCCGCCGCCCCAGTATCCGGAAAAATCACCCTTAGCCCAGACCCATACTCCTGTGCAAACATCTGCGCGAAGTCCGACGCCAAGCCCTGCGCCTTGAGCGCAATTTCCGGAAAACACAGCTCAACTAACACCCGTCCGCAGCCTGCCTCCAAGCTTGTGAGCGTTGCCGCTTTCGCTTGCTCGATGGTTTCTGCAAAAGATTTAGGAAGATTGGACATATCGACTACGCACAAGATTTTTTAGACTGGACACCGCTTTATTATCAAACTTTGCGGCAACCTTCGTCAAAATCCAGCAATGATCGTTGATTTAGCAGCGACGAAAACAGAAAAAATCCCCAGATTTTGGATAGGGTATCCGTAATTTGGGAATCTCGCAGAAATGACGCGGAGAGAGGGAGAGCGAGCGATGGGAAGAATCTTGCAGAAAAAGTTTAAAGTTTCGGCTCACAATAAATTTTCGTTTTACTCTTTGTCTCCGTGTCCCCCTGTCTCCGCGTCTCCGTTTCTCTAGATCCTCGGAGAATGATTAGATTGTTTGTGAGAAATTTAGTCTTTATCGTCTTGCTGTTTACACCATTCTTGGAAAGCACCGTTGGCTTCGTCGCGCATGGTTTGTTCCATCGGTAGATCGCGTTTTTCAGCAGGATGGTCTAATTCTTCGTAGATAAATTGGTCAGAAAAACCGGCTTCCTTGGCATCTTCTTTGCTGTTGCCAAAATAAACTTTTTCTAATTGCGACCAATAGATTGCACCGATACACATCGGACAAGGCTCGGCACTGGTGTAGAGTTCGCAGCCTTCGAGCTGGGCTGAACCGACGGTTTCGCAGGCGCGCCGAATCGCCATAATTTCTGCATGGGCTGTGGGGTCATTTTGCTTGTCTACTTCGTTGAAGGCTTTGCCAATCACTTCGCCATTTTTCACAACGACTGCACCAAAGGGTTGTTTTTTATTTTGAAAGACGTTTTCCTCGGATAAGGAAATTGCCATTTGCATAAATTTTTCGTTTTTCATGATGGAAAGATTGAAATGGTAAGTGTTTAAAAAGGGTTAGAGAAAGAGATTGTTGATGAAACTTGAGTTAGGCGATCGCCACTGCTTCAGAGAGATAGACATCTTGGATGAGGTGAAAAAGTTTGACGCCTTCTGCCATGGGTCGCTGGAATGTTTTGCGACCAGAAATGAGACCGCAACCGCCAGCGCGTTTATTGATCACAGCGGTCCGGATTGCTTGGGCAAAATCATTATCGCCAGAGGAACCACCAGAATTAATCAGTCCGGCCCGTCCGGCATAGCAATTTAAAACTTGGTAGCGGGTTAGATCGATGGGGTGATCGCTGGATAATTCGCTATAAACTTTGTCGTCGGTTTTGCCGTATTTCTCGCCAGTCGCTTTGGCGATCGCCGGATAACCCCCATTTGTCTCGGGCAGTTTTTGTTTAATAATGTCGGCTTCGATGGTGACGCCGATGTGATTTGCTTGCCCCGTCAGATCCGCCGCGAGGTGATAATCCTTGTCTTGATCAAACACCTCATTACGCAGATAGCACCAAAGAATAGTTGCCATGCCTAACTCGTGGGCACGAGCGAAAGCTTGGCTAATTTCTTGAATTTGCCGCCCAGATTCCGGTGAACCAAAATAAATCGTCGCGCCGACTGCCACCGCCCCCAAATTCCACGCTTGCTCGACGCTGGCAAACATAATTTCGTTGTAGTTGTTGGGATAGGTCAACATCTCGTTGTGATTAAGCTTGGCGATAAACGGAATGCGGTGGGCATATTTGCGGGACATCATTCCCAGCACCCCAAGTGTTGTCGCTACGCCATTACAGCCCCCTTCGATTGCTAAACGCAGAATATTATCTGGGTCAAAATAAATTGGATTCGGTGCGAAGGAGGCTGCGCCAGAATGCTCGATGCCTTGGTCTACGGGCAAAATTGAGAGATAGCCTGTATTCGCCAAACGGCCTGTGCCAAAGAGTTGCTGCAAAGATCGTAAAACTTGTGGGCGGCGATCGCTGTGAGTATAGACCCGTTCGATAATGTCACCACCGGGCAGCGTGAGCAAATCTTTGCTGACTTTTGCTTTGTGATTCAAAAGGCTTTCTGCTTCATCCCCTAACCAAGCTTCAATAGATTTGTCGGCAGAAAAACTCGTAGTCATAGAAAAAATAATGCTGTGTTGCGCGTACTTCTTTACTGTTTTTAACATCCTTTTTGCGGCGATCGCCTCTATCAAAACTAGGGGATTTGCCGCCGCTAGACTGTCACTTAAGAGCGAGATGGCGATCGCCCGTTCCTAGTTTGACGAATAAAATATTGCATAATCAACAGGACAAATTTTTGGTGGCACGACAGAAAAAATGGCTCTACAAATTTATGGCATCCCGAATTGCGGCACTTGCAAAAAAGCGCTGAAGTGGCTCGATGATGCAGGCGCAACCTACGAATTTATCAACACCAAAGAACAGCCACCGAATAAAACGGCGATCGCCGAATGGGTCGAGACATTAACCGCAAAACCAATGCGGAACACGTCGGGGCTGTCTTATCGGGCGATTGGTGAAGAGAAAAAGACTTGGACAGAGGCGCAATGGGTCGAAGCATTTGCGGCAGATGCGATGTTGTTAAAACGTCCGTTGTTTGTGCGAGATGGCAAAGCGGTTTTGGTTGGGTTTCGGGCAAAGGAAGAAGTGTTACAAAATCTGCTGTTAGCGGATTGAGCTTTTACAATTTAGACAATCAATTTTTATAGGGACAAACTGCTGTGGAAACTCCAGTCTCAACTGAAACTCGGACGCCGCCTTGGGGTCGAGTCACCCTCCTAGAAGAAGGCGATCGCTACCGAATCAACCGCATTGAGATTAGACCGGGTCAGCATATTAGTACACAGATGCACTATCACCGCAGCGAACATTGGGTCGTGGTTTCGGGGACAGCGAAGGTGATTTTTAATGATCAAGAAAAAATCTTGATGTCAAAGCAGTCTACTTACGTGCCGATGAATACTCGCCATCGGGTGGAAAATCCCGGTTCGATTGATTTGGTGATGATTGAAATTCAGAACGGAGAATACCTTGGTGAAAAGGATATCCACCGCTTTGATGATGATGGTAATTTGCTTGATTCAGAAAATCGCTAAAAGTTTTCCGGATAGGAACGGCTAGTACGGGTACTAATAATTGGTAGATGCACCCTGATTGATACCTCCGACTAATAGTCTCAGTCGGAGGTTTTTTTTGTGAATTTTTACTCGTGAATAGTCACGGCGATCGCCCTCGTTCCAGAAGAAACCGATATGCTTAGTGGTTGTAGATTTTAGGGTTGCCACGCTTCATGGCTAAGGTTGAAAAAGATTTTGCGCTGATTTCACCAAATATTACGCTGGCGGATGTGCCGTTAAAACGCCCGGTAAAATTGGGCATCCTCGCGTCGGGGAGTGGGAGTAATTATGAGGCGATCGCCGCCGCTATTGCCGCCAAAGAATTAAACGCAGACATCCCGATTTTGATTTACAACAATCCCAAGGCGAAAGTTTTACTGCGCACCGAGCAATTTGGCACAAAAACCCAACTCATTAATCACCGAAAATACGACTCGCGGGAAGCCTGTGATCAAGCGATTTTGGATTGCCTGCGATCGCACGGTGTGGAATGGCTGATTATGGCGGGCTGGATGCGCATCGTCACCGAGGTTTTGCTGAAGGGCTATAAAGACCGAATTTTAAATATTCATCCCAGCCTTTTGCCCAGTTTCAAAGGGATTCACGCTGTAGAACAGGCTCTGGCGGCACAGGTAAAAGTGACGGGTTGCTCGGTGCATTATGCCAGCCTCGAAGTGGATAGCGGCGCGGTGGTGATGCAAGCGGCTGTGCCCATTTTGCCCGATGATACTGCTGAGACGCTCCATGGCAGAATTCAGGTGCAAGAACATCGTATTTTCCCGGCGGCGATCGCCCTTGCTATTTCCCAAACCGAAACTCAAAAATCATGACTGATCTCCTCAAATCTTTCCAAGGCAAACTGATTATTTCTTGCCAATCCCCAGCCGATTCCCCGTTACATCAACCGGAAATGATCGCGGCGATCGCCCAAGCCTGCGTCAACCAAGGAGCCGTGGCCGTGCGTATCGACAGCCCCGCCCACATCAAAGCCGTACGAAAAATCATGCCCAATATTCCGATTATTGGTCTCTGGAAGCGGGTTTTCCCGGAGTCGGATGTCTACATCACCCCCCAATTGTCCGATGCGATCGCCGTCGTTGAAGCCGGAGCCGATATTGTGGCGATCGATGCGACCGACCGACCCCGCCATGGTGGTGAAACTTTAACCGAGATCATCACGGGCATCCATGAACAAACGGGCAAATTAGTGATGGCGGATCTCGATAATTATGAAAACGCTATCCTTGCGGCTCAGGCTGGCGCAGATATCCTTGGCACAACCCTTTACGGCTACACCGGAATCACTAAAACATTGCAACCGCCCGGCTTTGATTTTCTCGAAAAACTCGTCAAAAATTTCGACTTGCCGATCATTTGTGAAGGCGGTATTGCCACCCCAGAAATGATGAATCAAGCTTTTGCAATTGGCGCAAACAGTGTCGTAGTCGGCACAGCAATTACGGGAGTTGATTTACTCGCCCAGAAATATATCGCGGCGATCGCCAACCGTAAATAAACAATGTAAATAATTGATCGTTTTGAAGCGGAAATAAATGGCAGGCGATCGCCATAAATATTCTCCAGACTGTTTCAAGTTATCTGTTAGAGGATTAATGGAGGCGATCGCCTTTTCTTGCTAGGAAAACTATGTATGGAGATTTTTACTTTCTAGAAATTCAACGTCGCAAATAAAAATCAAATATTACAGGCAAAACACTTTCTCTACCCATGCATCATGCTCGAATGGCCCATGTATTGATTTAAAACAACCACGGCTTTCTTCAATGTTTCTGTCTAGATCTGTTGCTACCCAATTAACAGTACAAATAACTTTGTTAACTTCTAGAATCACACCCTTAATGATACCTAGATGAAAAATTTTAATTCCAGTTTTTCCGCCGCCTTTCATGCGTTTAATTGCAACTCTATCTC
>JBARRZ010000125.1:0-24366 GCA_049644465.1 Limnothrix sp. | reverse complement strand
ACTAATGGCTTTAGAATTTCAGTTGGTAAGATTGCTTTAATCATGAACAAGGAATTGTCGCTTCCCAAAGGAGAATAGTTCTTTTCTTTTACTCTTTCAAAGCTGTTTTTACTTTTGAAAACTTTTAATGAATATCGTTGCGTAGTCCACAGGATGCAGCATAGGCGATCGCAATAGCATCAACGCTGTCGTCAATGGGCATGTCTGCCATATTAAAAATTGATTGCACCATGGTAGCGACTTCTTTTTTGTCGGCTTTGGCGTTACCGATATGGCATTTCCAACTGGATTGGTGCAGAAAAATAGGCGTAATTTGCAATTCGCGAACGCTGACTAAATTTAGAATACCTAAGCCTTGTAATACGCCGCCGGCTGCTTTGATTTGACGGCTGAAAAAAGGCATTTCGATGGCGATCGCCTCTGGTTGAAATTCGGTCAGAATCTCGACATAATCTTGTTCAATTTCGAGGAGTCGGTGCGCGGTCGCCAATTGTTTGTCGGTTTCAATGGTGCCGAACTCGATAATGCTGGGCAGGGTTTCTCCACGTTCTTCTAAAATGGCCCAGCCGATAATCGCTAAGCCGGGGTCGATGCCAAGCCATCGCATATTTTTTTGACCTAACTATTCGTGAGCTAATCGATGAGAATACCTTAACAGCAGCGAAAGTCTCTGTTGCAACTCGTTACAATCGGTTCTAGATTCCTTTAGAAATTTTGTAGGGCAGAGAGAACAGATGGCTTTCATTTTGACGTTTTTGGGTAAAGGTGGTGTGGGGTGCTCCACGGTGGCGATCGCCGCAGCAAAGAAATATGCCACAGCCGGGTCACGCGTTTTGCTCATCGGGCAGGATCCGAGTCCAGCATGGGGGATTCCCTTAGGCATTTTGCCGAGCTTTGAACCGCAAATTATTGAGGCGAACCTCACAGCGGTGCAGATGATGGCCACCGCAGCGGTAGAGTCTGGCTGGGAAGAGGTCAAGACCATTGAGGCGAAATATCTGCGATCGCCCACTTTAAAAAATGTCTACGGACAAGAGCTGGGCATTCTCCCCGGTATGGATAGTGCAGCGGCGCTCAAAGAAATTTGGGACTATGACCGCAGCAATAATTACGACGTGATCATTTATGACGGCAATGGCGACTTAGATACGCTGCGCCTGCTGGGGACGCCAGAAATTTTGAGCTGGTATATTCGCCGTTTTCGAGAAGTATTCCAACAATCGGATCTCGGCAGAGCGATTTCACCTTTTGTACAACCCGTCACTGGCGCAGTTTTGAACGTGTCTTGGACAATGGATAATTTTGGTGAGGAGCCGACGCAAGAAGCAAATTCGTTGCTCGATCAAGGTAAAAAGATGGTTGGGGATCCAAGCCGTTTTGCGGCTTATCTCGTGACGGATAGCAGCCCGGCGGCGATCGCCAAAGCAAAATATCTTTGGGGCAGCGCCCAACAAGTTGGTGTTACGGTCGGCGGTGTAATCGTTAACCAGAGTGACAATACAGATGCGATTGGTGCTGACTTTGCGCCCCTGACTGCAACGGCGATCGCCCACATCGAAGGCGAGGATTGGGGGAAATTCACCGAAAATCTACCCAACTTTAAAGAGGCGATCGCCGCACCGAAGCCCCTGATCATTGATGCGGCAACCCGCCAAGTCAAAGTCTTTTTACCCACTTTTGACAAAAAACAAGTCAAACTCACCCAGTACGGCACGGAAATCACCATCGAAGCCGGCGACCAACGCCGCAACATTTTGCTGCCCCCTCCCCTCAAAGGTGCTCCCGTTAAAGGCGCAAAATTCCAAGATCAATATCTGATTATTTCCCTATAAAGTTACAGTCTGACTGACTTTAGCCTTGACACGAATACACTTTTAATACAGCTGGGGATAGATGATTTTTCGATCTAACCCAGCTTTTTTGTGACGATATTTACAAGGAGACAAAACAGCATGGCAAGGCTGCATTACCGATAAATCAAGAAAAAACTTAAACAAAAGTAAAATATGTCCAAACTTGGGTCTTTTCTGCTGAAACTGCCGCAAAATAACGCTTTGAACCTATGAAGTTAGTCTGCGTTTCGTTAACATAAGTAGACTTGAGGTTTCCAGTTTGCGCTTAGAACGCTTGTCAATATTTAGGCAAAATTTAGGCGAAAACTGGCGGGTAAACGATTCACCTCAACGCTAGTCGGTATCATCATCTAGAGGGATCTCAGTTGTGGGAAAAACGCTTTGGCGCGATCACCTAGAGCCAAATCAAGGCAGAACTTTAGCACTGGAGGGAAGCGCCCATACTTCCTCCCCCCAGCGTCGGGTATCTCAGTCGGAGTGGCAACGTTTTCTCTCGGAATGGCTTGTTGCGCCTGATGGTGACGTTTTCTCTGAGGTTGTGCCGCTGAATGAGGTGGATTTGCTGCTGGTATTGCAGGCCATCGAACGAAAAATTGCGACTCCTCTAAATCATTTTTACTGGGAAAATCGTACGGAAGCTTGTTCTATTTTGAGTTTTGGGACGTTACGGGAATTAGTAGTCGATGGCGCGGATCGGTTTGAAGTTGCGCAGCAATTTATTGAAAGTTATCAGCATAAAATTTACGGCGATCGCCCGGTAGGCATTCCATATTTTCACTGCGGGTTTACTTTTTTTGCGGACAAAAACCATGACTCTCCGTTTCCGGCAGGATTGGTTACGATTCCACGGGTACAAATTTTTCGCCGAGGCAAAGGCCATTTTTTGGTGGTGAATGGCGATCGCCGTCATCGATCTCAGCTACACACAATTGCTCGACAAATTAAACAGTTTTTAGCACAATTGCCGGACATGCTCGCGCCCAGCATCGGTAATCGAGGCTCAATTCATACCGCGTCAACCGGTTTTATCGAAGGTGTCGCAGAAGCTCTGAAGCTGATTGGACAGGGCAAACTGAGTAAAGTTGTGCTCGCCCATGCGCTCGATGTCACCGCCAGCCAAGCGTTTAATGTGGTCAATGCCCTCGATAATCTGCGCGATCGCCACCCAGATTGTTGCGTTTTTTCTATTGGGAATCAGCAGGGAGATCGGTTTATCGGTGCTAGCCCCGAGCGTTTACTGGCGATTCATGACGGCAAATTAATTACCGATGCTTTAGCGGGTTCTGCTCCCCGTGGCCAGTCTGAGCTGGACGATCAGCGATTTGCCCAAATTTTATTACAAAGCGAAAAAGAACAACGCGAACATCAAGCGGTCGCTAATTTTTTGAAGGAGCAGTTGCAGGATCTTGGTCTGGAACCTCAGATTGCGGCGCGCACATTGCTTAAACTCTCGAATATTCAGCACCTCTGGACACCGATCACCGCCACATTCCCCCCCCAGATTCATCCCCTCGAAGTGGTGGCAAAATTGCATCCGACCCCCGCTGTTGCTGGTGTACCGAGGGCGATCGCCTGTGAACATATTCGCCAATCAGAATCCTTTGACCGCAATCTTTATGCAGCGCCCATCGGTTGGTTAGATGCTCAGGGCAACGCAGAATTCATCGTCGCTATTCGGTCAGCACTCATTCGCGGTAATCAGGCTCGTTTGTACGGCGGCGCAGGCATTGTGGCCGGTTCTCAACCGAAGCGGGAATATGCGGAAGTACAGTTGAAACTCACTTCTTTATTAGATGCTTTGACTTAAGTAAAAAGTTAAATCAACCTGTACTGAAACCGCCTTTTTTAATACTTCTTAAAATTTTGTCATTAAGATTTTGGCTCACAAAAACTAAGTCGCACTGAATGAGCTGTACACCTTTACAAATTGGGCTATAAAAATTCAACAAAGTATAGTTGTATTCTGCAAAGAAGCTGAGATATTCGTGCAGCTTTGGCTGGCCTTCGTAACTTTTACTCACCAGTAATTCTAAATAAATAATATCAACTGATTGTCGCACCAGCATTTTTATTATGCCTCGCAGCGCGGCCAATTCGTGACCTTGCAAATCTAATTTGAGAATATCAATATGGCGAATTAAATGCGTTTCACAAAAATCATCAAGCGCCACACTTTCTACTTCTAAAACTGTTTTATTTTTTAGGCGATCGCCCCAACATATTTTTCCTTCATCGGCGATCGCCAGTACGGAATTCGTCGCAGAGTCAGCATTAACATTTAGAGCTAATTTTCCTGATATTTCAGAAACAGCCATATTTTGCGGGAATACACGCTTATCCTTTCGGTGCTTAGTTTTTAGCTTTTGGAAGGAGCTGGGAAAAGGCTCAAAAGTGTAAATCTTGGCTTTTGGGAAAAACCACCGATACTGCGTCGCTGTTTGACCGACATGAGCACCGACATCGAAAATGACGGGTTCTCGCAAAGTAATCAGTTGTTTTTGGGCTTTAAATGCGCTTTTGTCGGTGAAATATTGTGCGAGAAAAATTAGTGACGAAACAACAGGAATATCGAAAAAACTCACAACTCACCCTAACAATTACTCTAAAAAAGATTTAGCTCTGCTGGCCAGAAACTATTTTGCCAACCATCCAGTTAACTAAACCGCCCTGATATTTTTCACAAATTTGCTCGATATCTAGTTTGGAAAAATTACCTTCTCGAAAACTAATAATATTACCGTAAACTGCATTGGGTAAAAATAGTTGATCAGGATCGAGTGTATGGGACTGTAAATCAATAATTGTTGGCTGAGCGTTATAGGCATAATCAATAATAATACTGAAACCGTAACCGCATTTTTGCAATGTTTCCAAGCAGGTTAATGTGCCTGTCAAGAAAGAATCTGACCAGCCTTTTCCTGCTTGATCACGTGGGCCACCGCCACCATATTCAAACATTGTGATTTTTGGTAATTGGGTTGGGGGAAGCTGGTCGAATTGTTTCATTACAACGGGTTCCCAGCCTTCAATATCGAGCTTTAAGCAAGTAATATTTTCAATATTCGTAGTGTTTAAAAATGTCTGTAGATCGAAGGTTTTGACTGCTTTGGTTTTCGGTGAAGAGCCAAACCATGCGGCTTCTAGGGAATTGAAATTTTCGTTAGCCATGCTGGCAAAGTTGCCCATGTACAAAGTCTGAGTGCCGTTTTGATCAGAAAGGCAGGCTTCGACTAACTCAATCGGTTGGCGATCGCACAATTTTCGTAGTTTTTTGACCGGGGAAGGTTCCACCGCAATTGTCTTAAAACCGAGCTTGGCAAACAGATCGCAATAAAAAGCAAATGTGCCAACCCCAACATCGATGCAATGGCCTGATTTCTGGGGATCAACTGCCGGCAAAATTTGTTTTAGTAATGCCTGACAACAACTTTCTACTTCCATATTGATGCCTGAGCACACCTTAGATTTACAAACTAGAACCTCGTTCTAAGAAAAACATTGTAGGTGAAGTTGTGATTCTGATTTGCCACAACAAGGAAAATTACGAAAAATGAGAGTTAATTTAGCGACTGGCTTTCTTGTAGTTGTGCTGCTCGTAAAGGTTTCAACAGCCACTGCACAAAGCGATAAACATAGGTGAAAATTACGGGGACGACAATCAAAGTCAAAAGGGTTGATGTGCTAAAGCCACCAATTACGGCGATCGCCATCGGACTTCGTGTCGCACCATCCGCACCCAGCTCTAGGGCGATCGGTAACATTCCAGCAATTGTCGAGATCGAAGTCATGAGGATCGGCCGTAAACGCGAAATCCCGGCATCAACTAACGACTGTTTTAATGTCTTGCCTTCTTTCATTCCCGCCAGTGAAAAATCCACCAGCAAAATAGCGTTTTTGGTCACAAGGCCCATCAGCAAGACGATACCAATTAAGGCAAACAATCCTAATTCTTTCTGAGTCACCATCAAACCCAAGAGAGCACCACCGACCGATAACGGCAAGGCAGAGAGGATACTAAAGGGATAAAGAAAGTTGTTGTAAAGCAGCACCAAAATGGCGTAGATACAAATAATCGCTGCGCCTAAAGCGGTGACGAAACGGCTAAAAATATCCCGCATAATCTCTGCATCGCCGGAGGGTTCGAGGGTCACATCAGCGGGTAAAGGACTCATCACAGGCAAGGCATTGACGGCAGTGAAAGCATCACCGAGGGCTGCACCCTGTAGGTTGGCGCCGACTTCGACTTGGCGAAATCGATTAAAGCGATCAATTTGTGCGGAGCCACTACCCAAACGTAATTCGGCCACGGCAGCGAGGGGGACTAATTCTCCGGTGCGGCTGGGGACTTGCAGATTTTTCAGGGTATCAATATTTTGGCGCTTGTCTGGATCGAGCTGGACTCGAATTGGAATCTGGCGATCGCTGAGATTAAACTTCGGCAAATTAAATTCGTTATCGCCAATCAGCGCAAGGGAAGCAGTACGTGAAATAGAACTCACAGACACACCTAAATCGGCGGCGCGTTGGGGATCGGGTTGAATGAGTAATTCTGGTTTAACGAGGCTGGCACTAGAAGAAATTTCGACGAGGCCCGGAATGTCCGCCATTTGCTTTTCAAGTGTGTTCGCAGTAGCAAGGAGCGATTCTTTATTTTCACTTTTGAGAATAATCGACAGATCCTTTGCGCCACCACCTGCACCCGCGCTACGGAAAGCCACCCGTGCCCCCGGAATTTTGCGGAATTCTAGCCGCATTGCTTGTTCAAATTCTTTTTGGGAAACGCGTTCGTCTTGGGGAATTAAATTAACGTAGAGCAGACCGCTATCAACGCTATTCGCTGTGGCTAACACTGTCGCAACGGCTGGATTGTCAAGCAGGCGATCGCCCACATATTCCATAATATTTTCGCTATCGGCAAGAGTCGAACCGGGCGGCAAATCAAAACTCACCGTACTAATTCCCGTGTCGCCGCTGCTAAACAAACCTTTAGGAATGAACGGTACAAGCTGCAAACTACCGATAAAAAACGCACCCGCAACGAGCAGTGTTGTCAGGCGATGACGCAAAGCCCAAGTCAAAATATTGCGATACGTACCGCGCTGATTTTCGGTTTGAAAAGAACTCAGTTTTGATTTGAGTAAATAAGCACTCAACATCGGTGTCATGGTCGTCGCCACGAGCGTCGAAAACATCGTCGAAACAGCAACAGTCACCCCGAATGGTTGGAAAAATTGTCCCGGTACACCGCCCATAAAAGCGACAGGTAAAAACACAGCGACAATGGTTGCGGTCGTCGCGACAACGGCCAAACCAATTTCCATCGCGCCATCAATCGCGGCTCGGTAAGGCGTTTTGCCCATTTGTAAATGCTGATCAATATTTTCGATCATGCAGATCGCGTCATCGACGAGGTTACCGATCGCCAACGCTAGCGCCAGCAGAGTCATGCCGTTGAGGGTGTAATCCAAATACTGCATCACAAAAAATGTCGGCACGATGGACAAGGGTAACGCCGCTGCCGTAATCACCGTGGCGCGCCAGTCTTTTAAAAAGATGAATACGGTAACGATGGTCAACAAACAACCTGCAACCAATGCCAAAATTGTGCCGTCGTAAGAGGCTTGGATTTCATCGGCGCGGGTAAAAATGAGTTGAAATTTTAGGTCTTCGGGTAAGGTTTTTTCTAAGGTGGCGATCGCCTTTCTGATCCCTTGATCAACGCCCACGACTGTACTGCCGGGACTGCGCAACACAGAAAACGCGACGACGGGTTCATTATTTAATGTCGCTGCAACCCGTGGCTCTCGGTAAAGATCTTCAACTCGCCCTAAATTTTCTAAAGCGACAGTGTCACCGTTCGGCAGCGTGATCGGATATTGCTGCAATTCACGAATATTTTTTGCACTACCCAACGTCCGCACATTTTGCTCATTACCGCCTAGCTCGACCCGACCACCGGGACGATTGACGTTGAATTGTGCAATTTGGTCATTAACTTGGGTCGCCGTAATACCAAGACCTTGCAATAGTTGCGGATCGAGATCAACGCGGATTTCTCGGTCTAAACCGCCGAGACGATCAATTTCTGCCACGCCTTTAACGTTGACCAGTTCGCGCCCAATTTGACGATCAATTAAATCACTCAATTCTTCAACGGTACGCTGATCGGACGAGAGGGCATAGGTCATCACCGAGCCGCCCGAAAAGTCTAGTTTTTGCACCACCGGATCATTAATGTCTTGCGGTAATGAGGCTCTAATTTCGGCGATCGCATTCCGCACATCGTTAGTCGCCTGATCGGTATCCGTACCCAGCTCAAAATTCACTACCGTCTGGGAATTACCGTCTGTCACCGTCGAAGTGAGCTGATCGAGATCGGGCAGACTGGCTACTGCATCTTCAACTTTCTTTGTAATATCGGTCTCAATTTCTTCCGGCGCCGCGCCCGGCTGACTGACATTCACAATCACGGCGGAAACGTCAATATTTGGCGTATTATCAATGCCCAAATTAAAGAACGAATACAGCCCCACAATGGTCAGAATGATAAACCCCATAAGGGTCGGCACAGGATTTTTAATCGACCATGCAGAGACGTGAAAAGACATAGCGGCAGTAATTGTTGCGATTTATTGCAGCTTCTATTTTAGGCATACTTGCAGGCGAGATGGGGGATTAATTTACAACGCAAACTTCAAAAAGAAGAACCGGGTTGACTCAGAAATTCGGTTTCGGCGGCAGTATTGGTGCGCCCTAAAATTTCGTTGCGGTGAGGAAAGCGGCCAAAACGTTCAATCACGTCAAAGTGTTTTTGGGCATAGTCGATAAAGCTTTTTGCTTCGGGATCGTCTGCAAGGCTATTAAATAATTCGAGCGATCGCCGTTGATCTGCGATGGTTTCACTATGCTCGAAGGGTAAGTAGATGAATAATTTTTGAACGGTTAAAAGCCCATGGTCAAAAGAGTTGGCGATCGCCCATTGCGCAATTTCTAGGGCCTTATTGTCGGTGGCAAATGCTTGGGGCGTGCGGCGAAACAGATTGCGCGGGACTTGGTCGAGCAAAATAATCAGTGCTAAACAGCCATTAGGATTTCGTCGCCAGTTTTTGAAAAGTCCAAGCTTTGCTTGCTGATAAAAGCTTTCTAAATGCTCTCGAACTAGATCATCAAACGCCGAATTTTTGATAAACCATTCTTTGCGCGATCGCCCGTAATTTGGATCCGTTCGTTCGCCAAACCAAAAATCCAAAACCGCTTGCCAAGGTTCCCGTACTGACACGCTTTTACCTAGTAAAATATGCCAAAATCTTACCATCGACCAGCGAGGATATCAGCTTTTGACGTTTTATCAGAGTAGCGATCGCCTAGACAAATTAGGGCAACAGGTTCTGCAAGAAACATGGCGCAAATTTCCGAGCCTCAGCCTTGAACAAATCGCTTTAACTTGGATTGTGTACGACGATCCCGTCATCGTCCATACAGGCGGCGCGATCTCGGCAGAAGCATTTTGGCAGCATCCGGTGCGGGGTTTCAGTTATCGCGGCAGTGAGCGAATCTATCCGGCCAGCGTGGTCAAATTGTTTTATCTCGTGGCAATCCAAGAATGGCTCGAAGGCAATATGGTTCAAGAAAGCGCGGAGTTAGAGCGGGCAATGCGCGACATGATTGTTGAGTCGAGTAACGACGCCACCAGCTATATCCTCGATGCTTTGACTGGCACAACCAGCGGCCCCGAATTACCAGCAGATCCCCTCCGCACGTGGAGTCAGCAGCGTAACATTGTCAACCGTTATTTTCAGGGTTTGGGCTGGGCAGAATTGGCTGCAATTAACGTCAATCAAAAACCTTGGGGAGATGGCCCCTACGGACGAGAACGGCAATTTCTGGGGCAAAACTACGAGAATCGCAACATGCTCACAACGCAGGCGATCGCCCGACTATTTCACAGCATTATGGGCGGCGTCACAGTCTCTCGTGAACGGTGTCAAACCATGATCAAATTACTAAATCGCAGCATTGAGCCACAGAGTTTAGCCGCCATTGACGAAGACGAAAATCAAGTGACTGGCTTTCTCGGTGAAGCCCTGCCCACCGGTAGTCAACTCTGGTCAAAAGCAGGCTGGACAAGTCGCGTCCGTCACGATGCCGCCTATATCGAAGTGCCTGAGCGACAACCCTATTTATTAATTGCTTTTACAGAAGGGGAACAGAATGCGACAAATCGCGACATTCTACCCTTTGTTTCTCAGCAAGTTTTGGCCGCGATGGAAAATATTACTGATTAGCGTTGAGGATAGAGAGAAAAGCAGACTCGGAGACAAAGAGACAGGGTGACACGGAGACAGGGTGACACGGAGACAGGGTTAAAGCAAAATGTATTGTGAGTCGAAACTTTTTTGCTAACATCTCCCCATCCCTAGCTCTCCCTCTCCCCGCGTCGTTTCTGCTGATTCCGAACTCACACCCAACTAAGTTTTGGGTTGTAACTTCGCCGTCAATTCCTGCTTGAGGCGATGCAAAATTGATTTTTCGTCGAGGGAATCAATGATATTTTGCACAATCATTTTCGGGTTTTCGCCAGCCCAAGAGCCGCCATTGGCTAAATAAGTTTTGCTGGCTTGCCCAATAATTTTGGTAGACAGTCCGGCTACAGCGCCTTGGGTCACAGCAACGGATAAATAAGGGGCGAGGGCTAAACCGCCAGTAAATGGCGCGGAAATTCCCAGCATTCCTTTAAGCGAACTTAGACCCAAATTTGCTAACAATTCTCCGGCACTAATCCCCCCCATACTCAGGGCAATTTTTTGGAGTAGGGCGATCGCCTCGGTTTGTTTGAGTTGCAGACCGTACAAATTCGACAGGGCAATAATTAAAGCCACATCCACCACTGCTCCACTAAATACATCAAGCACCGTGACGGGGTTCAGCGCGACAACTGCGGCTTTTGTCAGCATCGCTCGGTCAATGAGGCGATCGCCAGCCCGTTCCCGTAGCAAAAGTTTGCGGCGCACCAATTTGTCGTGCACAACATCCACATACAACATCGAATTGAGCGCGAGTAAATCCTTACCTTCCCGCTGCAAAATTTCGAGAATTTTCACCTTCAAATCAACAATATTCGCCGCCCCTTTCTCCCGCCGAATTCTCTGTTTTCCTTCAGCATCAACAACAACTTTTGTGACCAGAGGGGCTGCCGATACCATCACAATTTCCTCTGGCGATAATAACTCCCGCACTCGGCGATCGCAGATCGTTTGATAAATCAGATTGCGGTCAGCCTCAGGATACTGATCAACTTTGTTAAAAACCAGAACAATCGGCTTGCCCACTTCCCGCAGCTGCGACAACGCCTCAAACTCCACCCGACTCATATCCCCCGCAATCACAAACAGAATCAAATCCATCTGCTGCGCCACCAGCTTTGCCAATTGCTCGCGCGTTTCGCCATTCACCTCATCGATACCCGGCGTATCCACCAATTCCAAACGACTCGTAGTTTCACTAGAAAAAGCCGCCCGCTGGACTACACCATCACCGATACTTTCTGATTGCAAGACCCAATCAGCTTGATCAATATCTGTCGTGACGCCGTGGAGCGCACCTGTCTGAAAAATGTTTTTGCCTAACAGCGCATTCAAAACCGAAGATTTTCCACGCCCCACCAAGCCAAAAGCCGCAATCTGCAACACCGAATTTTCCAGCTTATCCAGCATCTGCGCCAATTGCCCAATTTCTGTTTCTAAGCCCTGTTGCTCTTGGCTTGTCAGATCCAAATTTTGTAAAAGGTGCTGGAGAGTTTCCTGAGCGTTGTGATAATTAATCGCAGCTTGGATCTCGGTAAAGTCGGCGATCGCCCCGTCTAGATCCTCCGCAGACCAACTCATACGCTCGTCAACCAAAATAATTACTCAAAAACATCCTTAAGAGCCGAACGCGCCGCCAAATGATTACGCGTTGACGTCAGAATATCAATCTCTCGTCTCAGGCGTTCCTGCGTGTCCTGAAGCTCCAGCAAAGTCTGTTGCTCATCAGCTACACCATACAAACTACCCGCAATCCAATAAGACAACTCTCTTGGCAAATCAGGTAACTTCTCCGGTAGTTCCAATTCCTGACCCGCTAATTTTGCCGACAAACCGACAACATCAAATAAAACCTGTTTCGCATCGACCGCTAGCGTGGACAAATTACCACTGCTGAGGTCATCCTCAATCCATTCGACTAATCCAACCCGGTAGGGCTTTTCACGAACATAATCCAAAACCCGGAACCGCTGCTGACCCATCGTCAACATTTTCATCCGACCATCAGGCATTTTTTCACAATGGACAATTTCAGCACAACAACCCACCGTCGCCAAGCTACCATCCGTCGGATCCACCATCAACACCCCGAAGCGGCGATCGTTCTCCAAAATCGTATTCATCATAATGCGATAACGAAATTCGAAAACATGGAGCGGTAGAGGGCGAGAAGGGAATAACACCACTTCTGGCAGTGGAAATAAAGGGAGTTCTCGAACGGCAACAGAAGAAGGAGTCATGGGCTGGAATGAATGCTATATCTTCCTACTTTAACGGATATACAAAACTTAAGGGCAGCAAAAAGAGCCTCAAGAAAGAAAAATCTCTCTAAAGGCTCCCAAAAAACTAATGAATAGAAATAATGCTCTTTTTTATAGCTTTACTTCGATATCAACACCAGCAGGCAAATCCAGTTTCATCAAAGCGTCAATCGTCTTAGAGGAAGGCTGATAAATATCAATAATGCGTCGGTGCGTCCGAGTCTCAAAGTGCTCACGGGAATCTTTATCTACGTGAGGAGAACGGAGTACACAATAAATTTTGCGCTTAGTGGGGAGAGGAATTGGGCCAATCGCTGTAGCGTTAGTGCGATTTGCCGTATCAACAATCTTTTCACAGGAAGTATCAAGTAAGCGACGGTCAAATGCTTTCAAACGAATCCGAATTTTCTGTTGTTGCAGAGTTGCCATGTTTTTTATTTTTCAAGGTACAGAATATTAAAAAGGAGTTGCGATCGCCACAACCACCAACGCTTGTATTTTGGAAAATCAAGGAGTGGGCATATCAAGCTCAGACCCACTCCTCTATGTCAATTCTCAGTAATTAAATTACTTGACAATCTTCGAAACAGCACCCGCACCAATCGTACGGCCACCTTCACGAATCGCAAAACGCATCCCTTGCTCAATTGCAACAGGGTTGATGAGTTGTACAGTCATCTTGATGCGATCGCCGGGCATTACCATCTCAGAAGCAGAACCATCATCCGCAGTAAAAGCAGTGATAATACCAGTTACGTCAGTTGTCCGGACGTAGAACTGAGGACGGTAGTTAGGGAAGAAAGGCGTGTGACGACCACCTTCTTCTTTTGTCAAAACATAAACTTCAGCTTCAAAATCAGTATGAGGCGTAATCGAACCGGGCTTAGCCAAAACCATGCCGCGCTCGATATCTTCTTTCTGGATACCACGAAGGAGTACACCAACGTTATCACCAGCGAGACCTTCATCAAGACTCTTTTGGAACATCTCAACACCAGTAACAGTAGTTGTACGAGTGTCTCTGATGCCAACGATTTCGATAGTTTCGCCGACTTTAACCTTTCCACGCTCAATCCGACCAGTCGCAACAGTACCACGACCAGTGATAGAGAAAACGTCCTCAATCGCCATCAAGAAAGCCTTATCAACTTCACGCTCAGGCAAAGGCATGTACTCATCAACACTGGTCATGAGTGCGAGAATCTTGTCAACCCACTCATTCTCACCCGGCTGAATGTCAGGCTTAGCAACAAGAGCTTCAACTGCCTTGAGAGCAGAACCAGTAGTGATGGGAGTGTCGTCACCAGGAAAATCATATTCGTCGAGAAGTTCACGAACCTCAAGCTCAACAAGCTCAAGCAGCTCTTCATCATCAACTTGGTCTTCTTTATTGAGGAAAACAACAAGACTAGGTACACCAACTTGCTTTGCCAAGAGGATGTGCTCACGAGTCTGGGGCATTGGGCCATCAGCCGCAGATACAACGAGGATGCCGCCATCCATTTGAGCTGCACCAGTAATCATGTTCTTCACATAGTCAGCGTGACCGGGGCAGTCTACGTGAGCATAGTGGCGATCGCCAGTCTCATACTCAACGTGAGCTGTGTTAATCGTGATACCACGCGCCTTCTCTTCAGGAGCTGCATCGATATCAGCATATTGTTGAGCTTTAGCACCACCCTGAGCTGCCAAAGCCATTGTGATCGCTGCTGTTAGTGTGGTTTTACCATGGTCAACGTGACCAACAGTACCAATATTGGCGTGGGGTTTGTTTCTTTCAAACTTTGCGCGTGCCATGAGTTTCGTTATTCCTTAATCGTTAAAATTGTGCGTTCCCTTGTTTTTGGCGATGATGGCTTCCGCCACATGGCGAGGCACTTCATCGTAGTTGCTAAATTCCATCGAGAAAATACCACGTCCTTGGGTTTTAGAACGGATATCAGTGGCATAGCCAAACATTTCTGCAAGTGGAACTTTTGCGGAAACTTTGGCAAGGCCGTCTTCGGAATCCATGCCTTGGATGTTGCCCCGACGGGCATTGAGGTCACCCATGATCTCCCCAAGGAAATCCTCGGGCACTTCAACCTCAACCTGCATAATGGGTTCTAACACTACAGGGGATGCTTGGTCAACAGCGTCGCGAATTGCAATTGAACCTGCAATTTTAAACGCCATTTCAGAAGAATCCACGTCGTGATAGGAGCCATCAAGCAGCGTGGCTTTGAGATCAATCATCGGGTAGCCTGCGATAATACCAGATTCGCACGCTTCTTTCATCCCCTGTTCAATAGAGGAAATATATTCGCGTGGAATGGTACCGCCGACAATCTTTGATTGAAATTCGAAGCCACTACCTTCGTCTCCAGGTTCAATCTGGATGACAACATGACCGTATTGTCCTTTGCCGCCGCTCTGACGAATAAATTTGCCGTCTGCGTCTGCTTTCTGGCGAATAGTTTCGCGATAGGCGACTTGGGGTTGACCAACGTCTGCTTCGACTTTAAATTCGCGAAGCATGCGATCAACTAAGATTTCGAGGTGTAATTCTCCCATCCCAGCGATCACTGTTTGGTTCGTTTCCGGATTGACACTGACACGGAATGTCGGGTCTTCATCGGATAATGATTGGAGTGCTTTGGAAAGCTTCTCCATATCTTGCTTGGTCTTTGGTTCCACAGCGACTGAAATGACTGGCTCTGGAACAAATAGCGACTCAAGAATAATTGGCTTATCTGGGTCACATAAGGTATCACCAGTGGTGGTATCTCGCATCCCAATAACAGCACCTAAGTCTCCCGACCGCAACGAATCGACTTCGATACGTTCGTTGGATTTAAGTACGATGAGGCGAGAAATACGTTCTTTCTTATCTTTTGTGGCGTTGTAAATATAACTGCCTTTTTCGATTGCGCCAGAATAAACGCGAATGAAGGTCAAGCGGCCATAGGGATCTGAGGCAATTTTGAAAGCAAGGGCAGCAAATGGTTCGTCGTCATCTGCGGGGCGATCGCCGATCTCACCGTTAGGTAACTCACCCTGAATTGCAGGTACTTCTGTCGGCGAAGGTAGATAGTCCACTACTGCATCGAGCAATAGTTGCACGCCCTTGTTTTTAAAGGCTGAACCGCAAAGAAGTGGAACTATTTCGCCTGAAATGGTTCCTTGACGCAATGCATTCATGATCTCGGCTTCGGTAAAATCTTCACCTTCGAGATACTTTTCTAACAAGGATTCATCCGCTTCGGCGATCGCTTCGATCAATAACGCGCGATACTCTTCCGCTTTTTCCTGCAAATTATCAGGAATTTCACCAACTTCTATTTCTTTACCAATGTCATCTTTGTAAAGACTGGCTTTCATCGTCACGAGATCAACAATGCCTTCAAAGCCACTTTCCGCACCAATTGGAATTTGAATGGCGACAGCATTTGCTTTGAGACGATCTTTTATTTGCTCATGAACCCGGAAAAAGTTTGCACCCGTGCGATCCAGTTTGTTCACAAAGGCAATCCGGGGGACATGGTAACGGTCTGCTTGCCGCCAAACCGTTTCTGATTGCGGTTGTACCCCACCGACAGAACAAAAGACAGCAATAACACCATCCAGCACACGCATCGAGCGTTCAACTTCAATTGTGAAGTCCACGTGACCAGGGGTATCGATAATATTAATCTTGTGCTCACGCCAGCTCGTACTAATCGCGGCAGCGGTAATCGTAATGCCACGCTCACGCTCTTGTTCCATCCAATCAGTGACTGCATTCCCATCATGAACTTCGCCGATCTTGTGGACAGTACCGGAGTAGAACAGAATTCTTTCAGTTGTCGTGGTCTTACCGGCATCAATATGAGCAGCAATTCCTATATTTCTGACTTGGTCTAAAGCAATGCTTCGCGACATGGGGACCTCCTACACCTCAAAGAATGGGAGCTGAGCGGTAATAAAGCTGCGTTTATGACAGATTTTGGATTAAACAGCGATTGCTGCTTGACAATTCTTAATGTAAACTGCGACTCATTATTATAGTCATGGTTGATGAGTCCGTCTAGTCAGAGAGGATTTCCAGAACTGTAATTAAAAGAGTTTATCGCTTTTAATCTAGCAACATCCTGACGCAATCCTCCCTGAAAATTAGGGTACGAAACCGAGTTTTAGTAGCGATAGTGGGCAAATGCCTTGTTCGCTTCTGCCATCCGATGTGTATCTTCACGCTTTTTAATAGCGCCACCGGTTTCGTTTGCTGCATCCATCAACTCATTGGCGAGCTTAATTGCCATGGTTTTACCAGAGCGTTGACGAGCGTAACCAATCAGCCAGCGCAACGCAAGTGCTGTACCGCGCCCTTGACGAACTTCCATGGGAACTTGGTAAGTTGCGCCACCGACACGACGAGCTTTTACTTCGACGAGAGGTGTGAGGTTACGAATAGCTTCTTCGAAAACTTCGACAGGATCGCTACTTGTTCTTTCTTTGATGATATCTAGAGCATCGTAGACAATCCGTGCTGCCAAAGATTTTTTACCGCTTTTCATCACGCGGCGGATCGTCATACTAAGCAAGCGATTGCTGTGTACTGCATCTGGCGGAACTTCACGCTTTTTTGTAACTGAGCGACGAGACATATTGTTTTACTTTTAAGTCTTTACGAAGGTTTGCTTAGTGGGTTGAGATGTTAGAAATTTCTATACATCATCTGGCAAGGGCAGCATTTTTTGTAATGGGAACGTTCATTGATATTTGCCGTGAGATAGAACGTTCGCAACAAGCTTATATAGTCTAAATAAATAATTTCTAATAATTTTAGAAAATTTAAGTTAAAGAATTTAGGGCTCGGTCATTGGCGATCGCAACTCTACACCAATAACTCAACCGCTAAGTTCTGATTTACTCTTTGGGACGCTTTGCACCGTACTTAGAACGACTTTGACGACGGTCTTTTACACCAGTTGCGTCAAGGGTTCCACGGACGATGTGATAACGAACACCGGGAAGGTCTTTTACACGACCACCACGGATCAACACAACAGAGTGCTCTTGGAGGTTGTGGCCAATGCCGGGAATGTAAGCGGTCACTTCAAATCCTGAAGTAAGGCGAACACGGGCAACTTTCCGAAGTGCAGAGTTAGGCTTCTTTGGTGTTGTTGTATAAACACGAGTGCAAACGCCACGACGTTGAGGGCATTGCTTGAGTGCGGGAGATTTAGTTTTCTTTTTGAGCTTAGAGCGTTCAGAACGAATAAGCTGTTGGATAGTTGGCATGAATGATTGCCCTACGCGGGTAATTAACGTAGGCCATTAGCATTGACAAATGGTAATCTTAGCTACTTTCAATGGCTAATGTCAAGATCAAGGTTGAAATGATTGTCCGCAATTGCAGGTTTTTGCTGCTGTGGGATTTGTAAAGCGGAAGCCGCCACCCATTAAATCTTCGGAGTAGTCGATGCTTAGGTTTTCTAGGTGCTCTAGCTCAACTGGGTCGATCAGAATATTGAGATTACGAATGCTGTATTGGCGATCGCCTGTTTGCGGTTCTGTAGCGAAATCAAATTGATAAATGAAATCCAAACATCCCCCTTGCGCCAGTTTCAACCTGAGGTAACTGTCTGGGGCTTGGCGGCTGCGCTGAATACGTTTAATCTCTTGGGCAGCGGTGGGGGTGATTTGGATCATAACTAGTTGAAAAAATCGAGTCTACTTACGAGAGTAGTCGTCTTGGAAGCGAATAATATCATCTTCGCCCAAGTACTCTCCATTTTGCACTTCGATTAGCACAAGAGGTACAACGCCGGGATTTTCTAAACGGTGGTTTGTGCAGGCGGGAACGTAAGTCGATTCGTTAGACGTAAGTAATTTTTGAGTATCACCACATTCAACGCGGGCAGTGCCACAAACGACGATCCAATGCTCACTACGGTGATGGTGCATTTGGAGGCTAAGGCGGTGGCCGGGATTGACTTCGATGCGTTTAATCTTGTAACCGGGACCTTCGTCAAGGACGGTAAAGGTTCCCCAAGGACGGGTATCTGAAATGGGTGATTTGATGGTGAGGCGATCGCCGTCTTGCTTGATGGTGGGAGCTGTTGTTGTCGCTTGTACCATGGTTGTACCTAGTTGAGAATTTCATGTAACTCTACGTTACCCATTCAAACTTGATTCCGCTTCAACTTTGCCGACTCTTCATAAACCACTCGTGCAGAAGATGATGACATTCGGTTTCTGCGATTCCGCCCACCACATCGAAGTGATGATTGGAAAAAGGAGCATCTGCAAAATTAGCAACGCTTCTTAGTACGCCTGTCTTTGGGTCGTCTGTGCCGTACACCACTTGTTTAAGCCGAGCATGAATAATTGCTCCTGCACACATGGGACAGGGTTCTAGAGTGACGTATAGGGTGCAGTCGTCGAGGTGCCAATTTTGGCGCATTAGGCTAGCTGCACGAATAGCTAAAACTTCAGCATGGGCAATAGGATCTTGATGCTTTTCTTTGCGATTACCGCTCTGGGCGATAGGCAAATTTTCACCGTCAACGATAATTGCACCGACCGGAATTTCTCCGGATTGTCCGGCGATCTCTGCGATGGCGATCGCCTGCCTCATCCAATGCAAATGCCTTTTATATTCAGCCTCAGTAATCACTGAGTTAACAATGTTTTTAACTCACCTTTTTTCTCAAGCTCAAACAAATCGGTACAACCACCAACATGGACATTATTGATAAAAATTTGGGGCACAGAGCGTTTGCAATTGGAGCGTTCCGCCATTTTTGTCCGAGCCAACTCATCACCATCAATTTTGTACTCAGTAAAGTGAACCCCTTTAAAAAACAATAGAAGTTTTGCTGCAATGCAATAGGGACAAGGTTGCCAAGTATAAATTTCTACCTTCGCATTAACACCAGCCCCACTTTTACCAAAAAACGAATTTAACCAATCAAACATTTGCGAAAACTCTCCAAACTATTCTTTCAACTAACTTTGTCGTAAAAACTCTCTGACGACAGTAAAGAAAATACTCAACATGAGCGGCTTGCCGCGACCGGGTTATCAACCCACGACGATTGATACTGATTTCAGCAGCGACATACCCGATTTTCATTGATAAAAACTAACAAAGCCGATTAACTTAACGTTACACTTTAAATGTTTTTAGCGTTGCTGATCCTTCGAGATAATTGTACCGAAGCAATACTGCATCAATAGTATTGTCATCAGATCAATTCAGTCCCGAAATCAGCCACAGCTTGTTTTTGATCAACTCTCTGGACATTAATTTAGACCGTAAATCTATGAGCACTTCAACACTCACTCGTGACTACAAGGTTGCTGATATCAACCTAGCAAGCTGGGGACGCAAGGAAATTGCGATCGCCGAAGGCGAAATGCCAGCTCTGATGACTATCAGAAAAAAATATAGCAACAGCAAGCCTTTGGCCGGAGCCAAGATCATTGGCTGTATTCACATGACCATTCAGACTGCTGTGCTGATTGAGACTCTGATCGAACTAGGCGCGGAAGTGCGTTGGTCATCCTGCAATATCTTTTCTACTCAGGATCATGCAGCTGCGGCGATCGCCGAATCTGGCGTACCTGTCTTTGCTTGGAAAGGAGAAACCGAAGAAGAATACATGTGGTGCATTGAACAAACCTGTCGCACCCCTTCGGGCGAACTGTGGGAAGCCAACATGATTTTGGACGACGGCGGTGACCTCACTGGCTACATCCACGAAACCTATCCCGAAATGCTGACCCGCATCCATGGCGTGACCGAAGAGACCACCACCGGGGTGCATCGCCTATACGAAATGCTTGAAAAAGGCGAACTAAAAATTCCCGCCGTTAACGTTAATGATGCGGTAACCAAGGCCAAAAATGATAATAAGTACGGTTGCCGTCATAGCTTGAACGATGCCATTAAACGTGGCACTGACCATCTAATGGCAGGCAAAAAAGCTTTGGTAATTGGCTATGGCGATGTGGGCAAAGGCTCCGCCGCTTCTCTCCGCCAAGAAGGCATGATTGTGAAGGTGACTGAAGTCGACCCGATCTGTGCCATGCAGGCTTGTATGGACGGGTTTGAAGTGGTTTCACCATACCTCGACGGCATCAACAATGGCCCTGATAGCGTTGACACAGCGCTTTTGGCTAAAACCGATCTTTTGGTTACTGCCACTGGCAATTTCAATGTTTGTGATGCCCACATGCTAGCGGCCTTAAAACCTAGTGCAGTGGTCTGTAACATCGGCCACTTTGACAACGAGATTGATACTGCCTACATGCGTGAAGCTTGGCAGTGGGAAGAGGTTAAGCCTCAAGTCCATAAGGTGTACCGCAGTGACGACCCCAAAGACTTTTTGATTTTGTTGGCTGAAGGTCGCTTAGTGAACCTTGGTAATGCTACTGGTCACCCATCACGAATTATGGATGGCTCCTTTGCTAACCAAGTGCTGGCGCAAATGTTCTTGTTTGAGCGTAAATTTGCTGACCAGTCACCGAGTGAGCGTCAAATTACTGTTGAGGTGTTGCCCAAGCATCTAGATGAGGAAGTGGCTCGCTATATGGTAGAAGGCTTTAGTGGCGTGCTTACTCAGCTAACCAAAACTCAAGCAGACTACATCAATGTGCCAGTGGAAGGTCCTTTCAAAACTGATAGCTACAAATACTAATCGTTGATGTAGCTTTGACAATCTAAAACGGTTTTATGGGGTTTATGCTTCATAAGACCGTTTTTTTATGGCGGCTTATGGTCTGGCAAGTATCGCGGGTGATGTTCTTCAAGAAAGGAATGATTTGATCACTTTGCCTGACAGGTTTTTATTCCACCATGGGGTATTTGTTTGGGGACAGTGGAGATTTTTGTGGTTAACTTGCCATGTTTTTGCGGGATCAAACAGGATTAGCGGTTGGACATTTTCGGGGGCGATCGCCTTTACTTCACCACCCAAGCATTTTTGTGGATTGGCGCTGAGGGCTTGCCAGAGTTCGAGGGGTTGCCAATCTTGGGAGACGACAAAATTTTGCCAAAGAATCGGTAGGGCAAGTTCTAAACCGATGACACCGGACGGAGCTTCTCCAAAACTGACGGTTTTTTCTTCGTAGAGATAGGGTTGATGGTCGATGGCGATCGCCTCAATAACTCCATTTTTGACGGCATCGATCAGGGCTTCTTGGTCGCTGGGATTGCCGAGGGGCGGGTCAAATTTGAGGTTGGGATCGTAGGTGCTGAGGGCTTTCGTGTTCCAGAGTAAATGCATCCACGCCACGCTAGCTGTGATGGGCAAACCGCGTTTTTTCGCATCAGCAATGAGTTCTACACCCCGCGCAGTAGAAATTCTCATCAAATGAACAGGGGTTTTGAGTTCGGCGACTAATTCACAAATTGAGGCGATCACCGTGGTTTCGACGGAGACCAATTCTTCGATGAGTCCGTAAGCCAAACTCGCTTTGCCGTACCGGGCTGTGCCGCCATTGTGGAGGGCGAGATTTTTGGGGCAGAGGGCAATGGGCTTGTTAAAAGGGCGAAGATATTCGAGGGTGCGGCGTAATAAACCCCAATTTTGTAACGCTTTGCCGTCGCTAAAACCGCAGATATTGCCAGTTAGTAATTCCCCTAATTCGGTTAAATCATTGCCGTTTGTCTTTTTCGTAATCGCTGCCCAAGCTTGAAAATTGGGTTTGGGGTCGGGCAAATTGTCGATTAACTGCTGAAAACTGTTGAGCTGACCAATATTGTCTAAAGCGGGATCTGTGTCGGGCAAAATTCCAACTTGCGTAAATCCCCCGGCGATCGCCCCTTCTGCTAATTGCGCCAATGTTTCGCGAGATTCATAACCCGGTTCGCTGCTGTGGCTGTATAGATCCACCAATCCGGGAGCCAAAATCAAATCTTCCGCTTCCAGCTCTTCAATGTCTGCGGGGAGATCTGTTAATTGGGGGGCGATCGCCTGCAGTTTGCCACCCTGAAACCAGACATCCTGCGGGTAATCCAATTGCGCCACCGGATCGAGCACCCGCACCTGACGCAATACCAAATTTTCTGCCGTACTCACAACCAATTTCCCTCACAAGCCAATCCGCCCATCATTCTACTGGTTAACCCTTTTATCTCCCGCTAATTTGTGAAATTCGGCAACGTTTCGAGCCAAGGGCAATTGTCCTGACTATGATGTTTGGAGAACAATTTTTAGAGTGAAAAATTTAATGAGTGCATTGCGTGTGGGAATTGCAGGGCCAGTCGGTTCGGGAAAAACGGCGTTGTTAGATGCGTTGTGCAAAGCGTTGCGGGATAAATATGCGATCGCCGTCGTGACCAATGACATTTACACCAAGGAAGATGCGCAATTTTTGGTGCGTTCCGGTGCGCTTGCGGCGGAAAGAATTATGGGCGTGGAAACGGGCGGCTGTCCCCACACGGCGATTCGGGAAGATGCGTCTCTAAATTTGTCGGCGATCGCCGAGCTAGAAGAAAAATTTGACCCGTTAAAACTGATGTTCGTGGAAAGTGGCGGTGATAATTTGGCAGCAACCTTTAGCCCAGAATTGGTCGATTTAACGATTTATGTGATCGATGTGGCGGCAGGGGATAAAATTCCCCGCAAAGGTGGCCCCGGCATCACAAAATCAGATTTGCTTGTGATTAATAAAATTGATCTCGCCCCGGCTGTCGGTGCAGATTTGGGCGTAATGGATCGCGATGCGAAGAAAATGCGCGGCGAAAAACCTTTTCTGTTTACTAATCTCAAAACTGCCGACGGATTAAATGCTGTGATCAATTTTGTCGAAAAACATATTATTTATGACAACACATCTGCATCTTGCAAGAACTCAATCAATTCTTGTTTGTTGAGTTTAGAATATCCCGACAAGCCTGTATTTTTTGCTAATTCAACTAATTCAGCTTTTGTCGCGCCTTTTGCTTTGTCTGCATGGTATGAAAGTCCACCGGGTAAATTGATGGATTTTCTTCCTGTGCGAGAATTCCAATTGATTGGGCCAATTTTTACCGAAGTAGAAACCCCAGATTTAGACAGATTAAGGGAAACTCCGGGGAGGATTTTGATTCTTTTTCAAAAGCGCCAACCCATTTTTTGACCTCTTGATTTCGTGCTACTCCATTTTAAGGGCTTGAAAAGGTAGCTTCACAACTGTCTAATTTTTTTCAGTGACCTGTAAAACTTCGGCCACTGTCAACTTTTTTTGTGGTTTGTATTGTTCAATAAAAAGCGATGAGAGATGATCTTGCTTTTCAAAAACAGCCTCATCATAAAGCCCTTCATTCATCGTTAGCACTGTGATTTTTTCAGTTATTGGATCAATAATCCAATATTCATTAATGGCCCGTGCCTGATATTGCGCCCGCTTGTAACGATAATCACGATCAATATTTTCTTTCCCCGGCGACACCACTTCAACAACTAATTCTGGCAGTGGCATATCGAGTGTAATAGTGGATCGAGTCGCTCCCTCAAGGGCATGGGCGGCTTCTTCCGATAACATTATCAGGTCAGGGATGCGCACAGATACTTTTGAGCCAAAAACTGCAATTTCTGTTTTCATGCTAAGTCGTGCTGCCGAAATGCCTAATTGCGCAAAATAGATTAACAAAAATATCGCAATACGGCGATTTAATTCACTTTCTGGCGGTATAGTTTTCCATTCCCCATTTTCCAATTCGTAGCGAGCTTCCCCTTCTGGCTGAAGCGCAAAATAATCTTCAAGGGTTGTCGGCTTCGATACTGCGATCGCCATTTTCTTAAGCTCCTGCTGCAACAACATATCTTTCGTCTTAGTTTATCCCAGATTATTCGAGGGCAGAGTCATCACCATGATTGGTCAATATTTATCGATATGGGTGCGGGATTTTGGAGCCTGTTTTGATATCTTCTTTACAATGAATGAAATTTTGAGGGAGGCGATCGCCTGTGTTGGACGGAGAACAGCTTTCTTATATCG
>JBARRZ010000124.1:0-6137 GCA_049644465.1 Limnothrix sp. | reverse complement strand
CTCACCATGCCGGGATTTTGCCCGCTTGGAAAGAACTCGTTGAAAAACTATTTGAAACTGGCGTAGTGAAGCTTGTTTTCGCCACCTCTACCCTTGCCGCAGGAATTAATATGCCTGCACGCACAACCGTAATTTCTGCCTTATCGAAACGCGGAGACGACGGGCATCGCTTGTTGACGCCATCAGAGTTTTTGCAAATTGCGGGTCGGGCAGGACGACGGGGCATGGATACTGTCGGCTATGTGGTGACGGTGGAAGGTCAATTTGAAGGTGCAAAGGAGGCGGCTCGTCTAGCGCTTTCGGATGCTGAAGCTTTGCGCAGTTGGTTTACGCCTTCTTACGGCATGGTGCTAAATCTATTGCAAAAACACACCCTCGAGGAGTCGAAAGAGTTGCTCTCCCGTAGTTTTGCGGAATATCAGGTACAGGCAAATCTGAGTCCTGAACAAGAGGCGATCGCCGAACTGACCACAGAAATTGCCCACATCGATATCGATCTAGCCAGCATTCCTGAAAAACAGTTTTCTCGTTATAGCAAACTCAAAGAACGCCTCAAAGAAGAAGATCGCCTCCTCAGCATTTTGCAAGACCAAGCCGAAGCTGAAAATCGCAAGATGCTTGGGCCAATCCTTGAAGCCTTACCGCTTGGCTCCATTTTGCATCTCAAAGGCAAACATATTCGCGTTAAAGAAGCCCTGACCGCTGTCCTTGTTGATCGTCTCGGTGAAGTAGATCAGTCTCTCAATTTACTTTGCCTCGGCACAGATAAGCGCTGGTATCTCGTTGATCATAACGACGTCGTTGCCCTGAACGAAGGACTGTACCTGACTGAAAAGCTAGAGCAAATTCCCCTGCCGACTGACGAAACGCTCAGCATGGGCAAAAACGGCAAAATTGATAAAGAAGTTAATGCGCTGGTTGAACTTATTGCAGAATATGCGCTCCCCCTAGAAGAGTCCCAAGAAGTTGCCAGGCAGCGACAGCGCACTGAAGCCGTGCAAGCCCAATTTGCCGATTCTCCCCTAAGCAAAATGGACAAGCCGGGCAAACTGCTCAAACGTCATAAACGCCGCCAAGAACTGCTTAAAGAACTCAATCGCCGCCAAACTCTATATCGCCAGCATTCCAGCAAACGCTCTTATTATTGGCAAGATTTTCTGAATCTTGTGCAAGTGCTTCACGATTTTAATGCTCTTGATAATTACAAGCCCACTGTCCTTGGCCGAGCTGCCGCTACAATCCGGGGCGAAAACGAATTGTGGTTAGCGTTTTGCTTAATGTCTGGTCAGCTCAATAGTCTCGCGCCAGAGCACTTGGCCGCAGCTATCTGTGCCATTATCAGCGAGCCGCCGCGCCCTGACAGTTGGACAGATTATCCGCAGCCCCAAGCCGTGTTGGAAGTATTAGGAATTCGCAAAAAAGATCAAGGTCATAATCCTGTGAGCTTGTGGGAATTGCGTCGCCAACTGTACCAAGTGCAAAAACACTGTGGTGTGACGATGCCTGTATGGCTCGAAAGTAAATTCGTCGGCTTAATTGATCAATGGGCGTCGGGCGTGGAATGGACAGAACTCTGCGAAAGTACGAGTCTTGATGAAGGTGATATTGTGCGGATGTTGCGTCGAACAGTTGATGTGCTTCTGCAAATTCCGCAAATTCCAGAAATTAAGCCGGAGTTGATGCGTAGTGCGAGAGAAGCTGTCGTCAAGATGAAACGTTTTCCGGTATAAGTTGAAAAAACACAAAAAACAAGAGCCTAAAACTAGGCTCTCATCTCTCAGAAAGTAATTGATTAGCTAACAGAATTGAGCTGTTAACTATTGAGTTTCCAACCTTTAATTTCTTTCTGGCGGGCGCGTGCAACGACAAGTGCGTCGCTTTCAACGTCTCTAGTAACTGTCGAACCTGCGGCAATGGTGACATCTTCCCCGATAGTAATCGGAGCGACTAACACGCTATTTGCACCTGTTTTGCTGCGATCGCCGATCACTGTTTTATGCTTGTTGGCTCCATCGTAATTTGCAGTGATTGTTCCGGCACCGACGTTAACCTTTTTGCCTAACTCTGCATCACCGATATAAGACAAATGGGCAATATTTGTACCATCACCAATCGTCGATTTTTTGATTTCCACAAAGTTGCCAACACGGCAAGCTTCACCGACTGTGGCTTGACCGCGTAAGTGAGTGTAGGGGCCAATGCGTGTATTTGTGCCGACATGGCTATCGACGACAACGCTATACATGACTGTTGTATTCGCCTCGATAACGCTGTTTTCAATAAAGCTTCCCGGCCCAATTCGACAACCGGCTTTAACGACGGTGTTACCCCGCAGATGGGTTTGCGGTTCGAGCACGACATCGGCTTCTAACTCGACTGTTTCATCAATGGTGATAGTTTCTGGTTGCAAAATCATAACGCCAGCGCGTAGCCAATTTTCTTTAATCCGCTCTTGCCAAATTCCGTAGGCATTGGACAGCTGTAAACGGTCATTGATACCGCTAATTTCTCGAAAATCTGTCACGTCCATCGCCATCACTTTGTTGCAATGGATCACGACATCGGTGAGATAATATTCTTGCTGATCGTTGTCGGTAGTGAGCTGCGGTAAGGCTTTGGCGAGGGCATCCCACTTAAAGCAATAGACGCCTGCATTAATGCGTTGATTTTGCCGCTGAGCATCGGTACAATCGCGGTGCTCGATAATCTGGGTGACAAGGTTGTCGTCGTCGCAAAACACTCTGCCGTAGCCTGTCGGGTCGGGCAATTGCGCGGTCATAACTGTGGCGGAATTATTGTTTTCTTGATGAGTTTTGACAAAATTGGCGATCGTCTCTGGGCGGAGTAATGGTACGTCGCCGTTGAGGATAACAATGTCGCCGGAGAAATCTTTAAGCGGTTCTAATAATTGCTGAACAGCGCGACCTGTGCCGAGTTGTTCTGTTTGCTCGACAAATTCCAAAGCAAAGTCTAAATCTGGGCGATCGCCTAACGCTGACTTCACTTCCTCTGCCCTGTAGCCAACAATCACACAAACCTTTTCTGGCTCGATGAGAGCACAACTTTCGATCACTCGCTCCACCAGCGATCGCCGCCCGAGAGGATGCAACACCTTCGGCAAATCCGATTTCATGCGAGTCCCTTTACCAGCCGCCAGAATTGCTACCGCTACCATGTGATTTTAATCAAAGTCTTTATGGATATTCAGTGTGGAGTATATCGCATTGTCTGAAGATTCAAGTCCACCAATATAGAGAGAAAAAACACTAATGCCTCTGCCCTAACGTAAACAAGCGACTGCAATATACCCAAAACACTAATGTCTAAAATCGGATGCCTTTCGGTAACCGATTAATACTCTTTTCCATCGAGTCAATATAATCACTAATATCGTGGTCACGGAAGACTCCCCCTTTCAGTTGCGAGAGATACTCTTTCACACCATCAATGCGGTCTGAAAATTGGAACCATTTGCCCACATCAGCCGTGAGATTTTTGTTGATGTCGATATAAATAAACGTACCGAGATGGGTATAGCCCGCAAAACGCTGGGGCACACGGGAAACCACGTCATTATTATTTTGAAAGCGGAAATAGCGGTCTTTCGCTTCCAGATCAAACCGGAGCTTCAGATCTCGTTTACAAGAGCGGGGTTGCCCATAGGTATAAACGCCATAAAAAGGCACGTCATGGTAGGCAAAATTAAAGGCACAAATTGAAGCTAAAGCACCACCCAAACTGTGACCAGTGAGCCAAAAAGGTTTGCGTTTATAATCATCTCGCTCTAAAAGCTTACGCATCGTACATTCGTCGTCGTCACCCTTTTCTTCCCAAATATCAAGAAAGGCTCGGTAAAAACCACCGTGGACGCGACCGTATGGAACTTCATCTCTGCCTGCGGGGAAATCGACAGCAGACAAGCCGAGATTATCAACCCAATCTGCTTTTTCGTCTGTGCCCCGGAAAGCAATAATGACAAAGCCGGGTGAACCGAATAGGCCACCACCGTCATGTTTGGCGACAAATGCTTGGGTGCTTTTATTGTGAAATGTGACAACTTCGGTAAAGCCTTTATCCCATGTTTGCAGTTCTTTGAGGATGAATTCACCGTCGGGGGCGGGGTTGTCGGCGGCTTTGCGCGCATAGACGAGTTGGGAAGCACGGGCGAGCCAGTACGCATTTTGAGGCTTGTAAAAAGTGGTATAGGGCTCAAATCTAAATTCTGGTGGCATAGTTTAACCCTGGGAAAATTGCTGGTTTATTTCTATTCTATTGGGAAATTTTCGCTAAATAATAACGTTTTTCAAAGAATTGCCAAGGTTTTTTACTAACGTTATGGTTGAGTTTTTGCAATAAGTGTTTTTCGTGAATGGTGACTGATGTTTAATGCTGCTGGGGCGATCGCCGCACCTTATACAACGATGTTGATTATCCCGACGGGGATCGGCGCAAAAATTGGCGGCTATGCGGGTGATGGTTTACCGATTGCGAGATTGGTCTCTCAGGTCTGCGATCGCCTGATCACTCACCCAAATGTTCTCAACGGCGCACAGCTTTTCTGGAATTTACCGAATGCGTTATACGTTGAAGGTTATGGCTTAGATCAGTTTGCGGCAGGCCGTTGGGGCTTACAGCCTGTACGCCAAAATCGCGTCGGCATGATCCTGGACCAAGGCATTGAGCCTGATTTGCAAACAAGACATTTACAAGCAGCCGATGCTTGCCGGGCGACCTTAGGCATTTCGATTACTGATTATGTCGTGACCGATGCGCCGCTCAATGTAACGCTCAAACTGTCGGAGTCGGGAGCGAGTTGGGGCACGATTGAAAATGTGGGTAGTTTGTTGCGGGCTGCGGAAAAATTAATTCAACAGGCAAAAGTTGAGGCGATCGCCGTTGTCGCCAGATTTCCCGACGATGAAGACAGTGAACTTTTGGATCAATATCGACAAGGTTCTGGAGTAGACGCTCTCGCGGGAGCCGAAGCCGTTATTTCTCATTTACTCGTCAAAAAATTTCAAATTCCCTGCGCCCATGCCCCAGCCCTTGCACCAATCCCGATTGAACCCCATTTATCCCCTAAAGCCGCCGCAGAAGAATTAGGCTACACATTTTTGCCCTGTGTGTTGGCTGGACTCAGCCGTGCGCCCCAATTTGTCACCGATTCAACCCAAAAAAATACGCCAGATATTCTGTGGGCAAATCAAGTTGATAGCCTAATTATTCCCGCGAGTGCTTGTGGCGGCAGTGCTGTTTTGAGCTTGGCCCAAACAGATACATTAATTATTGCTGTAAACGAAAATGACACTGCATTAAGCATTTTTCCAGAAACTGTCGGCATCAAAGCCTGTCGAGTAGACTCTTATTTAAAGGCGATTGGTGTAATCGTTGCCCAGCGGGCAGGACTAGACCTATTGAGTTTAACTACCGCCGTACCGACCATTCACGCAATTTAGGTGTTTTTTCTGTGAATCAAAACGAGTCTCGTCAGCCTCAGCTAGATCCGCTTTCCCGTCAGCAAATTTTGATCTTGATGGGGATCACAGCTTTGATTTTGTTCATCATCGGTAATCTGTGGCGGATGATCGGCAATGTTGATCTGTTGGCATGGCAAATCACGGGCGTGGCCTGTCTTCAAGGTGTGGCGATCGCCATCGGTATCATTGCGGCCAGTAGTATTTTGTATGCCGTCTGGGGAAATTATCGCGAGAGCGTTGACGTGTATCTCGAATTTGTCCTGCGGCCCCTTGCCCTACCAGATGTATTGTGGCTGGGTTTATTGCCCGGACTGAGCGAAGAATTTCTATTTCGGGGCATTATGTTACCAGCGCTTGGGATGGGTTGGGCTGCTCTCGGTGTCTCTAGTCTGATTTTTGGGGTACTACATATTAGCGGTGTCCAGCAATGGTCTTATGCGGTGTGGGCCGCCATTATTGGTTTAGTGCTCGGATATAGTGCGATCGCCACAGGTAATTTATTCGTCCCGATTTTGGCCCATATCATCACAAATTTCACCTCTAGCCTGATCTGGAAACTGCGCAATCGACCAGCTAGCACTTAGATCGTTTGGCTTCGACAGATGAATAAGTTAAATGAGGAGGATGTCTAATTGTGAGCAGCTACAACCATATGGCGAA
>JBARRZ010000123.1:0-17717 GCA_049644465.1 Limnothrix sp. | reverse complement strand
ACATAATTGTGAGCACTGTGGCGTAGTGGTCGGCGTAACCCCCTTTGTATTTGAAGAGAAACGCATCAACGAGATCTTCTCCTTCTTCAAAAAATGGTACTTACTGTGATTGGGGAAAACGCTGTTTCAAACCTTGGGTTAAATACAGAGCTTTCTCGTAGGGCGAAGTAATTTCGCTATTGGCGCGGGACAAAATATCTGCTGCCATCTCGCGCACTTTTGCTGCAATTTCGGGAGGGACTTCTAAATATTTATCGGCGATCGCCTTCGGATACTCTGAACCCGATACGCTGAGTTTGCTCCGCTCACGGTAAGGCACTTCCGAGACGACAGTATAAGTCAGACCTTCTAAAATACCGAGGGGCGATCGCAGGTTACCAAGTGGATCAATCCCAATTTCACTTGTTGGAAAATACAATTCTGACGGATAAGTCATTGCTGGAACAATATTCGGCAGCGCTTTAACAGCGGTATAACTTTGAATAATTTTCTTTGTTTTGACCTGAGACGAAATAATCGGTGATAGAAAAAATTTGCCCGCCCACCGCGACCGTTCGATCAGACCGAGCTTATCTGGATCAGTGACTTCCCAGCCCTGACCTGTGTAGTGATCAAAAGACATCACACGCCAGTATCCCGGAGCCTGAGAACGTACCCGCATCACAAGAATTTTTTCCATCTTGCCACGCAGATTTTGATTAATCTTGCTGTTGAAGCCGTAATATTCTGTTTCGCTAATTTCGCCTTTGCCTTCAAGCGGACTACCCGTTTGATTACCACCACCTTCGCCGTCACCACCGCCAGCATTACCTTCGCTGAAAGTATCACCGCCAGTTCCGCCATTATCGCGACCACGATTTTGATAACCGGGATTGGCTAAGCTGCGATTGGTTTCGTCAAATCTTTGATTTTCTGGAGCATCGCTGGGCAAACTGACGGGCAGTGTACTGAGCTGGTAGCCGGGAAAACGCGGCATAATCGTGAAAATCCCCATCCCCAGTAAGAGAATTATGCCGAGAATTGCAGCGAGACGTTTTGGAGAGAGAGGCGAGTATTGTAGTAAATTTTTCTGAAAGCTTTTTTGGGAGCGACGCCGTTGCCAAAGCAGTTGATCGAGACTTTCTAAACCGAGGCGAGATCGATAGTCGAGGACTAACACAGGGAGGGCGATCGCCAAAAACAAAAATAACAATGGCGCAAAAGCCAGCGTTTGCGAAACAGTACCCGCAACCCCTATCAAAATTAGACCAATCACCATCGAATAGCCCAAATCCTTGCGGCGCGGCATATCAAAGCCATGGAGAAGTTGGAGCTGAATTAATAACTCTGCGAGAACGAGCCGAGTATCGTTGAGATTCGCGTATAGATTGCGGAAAAAGAGCAGCAACATGCCCAACATCCCAATCGCAATCAAAAACTTGATGCCAATATTTGAGCTTTTTCGACTCCGCCAACTCGACAAGCCAGCCAAAATCGTTAGAGGCACAGCAAACACACTGACTGGCAAACCAAACCAACGCAATGCACCTTCGGAAGCAATATCCGTCGCGACAATTCCGACAATAACCAAAAGCTGCACTAAAGCCCGTAAAATGCGCGACTCTTCTGAGACAGGCTTCGGTAGGCTACGCATCGCAGCCACCAGATTTGGAAATGACCGTTTACGCTGGGGCGGTGTCGGATTGATCGTCATTACAGCGGCTCAAATAGCAGGCTAGGGCAAAATATTCCTTACTAGCCTAACCGCCAAGACCGATCAATGTCCGGACTTTTCTAAGATCCCTTGCACCCCAAAACTGAGAAGCACCCTAAACGTTGGCAAAACTCAACTGTGAATTCACTCATCAACCACTTACTTAAGCCAGATCGAGAACAACTGCGACGGTCAACGGTTCTTGGTTTGCCTGATTCAATGTGATCGTGACAGGGTAGATGCCATTGCTCTGACAATCGACTAACGTTAGACCCAACTCACCGGGATACATCCGCGATGCGCTCGCTGAACCTTGGGCAGTCTCCCAAGTCACCTGACCACCTTGAGGCAACGTAACCGTCAAGTGGATTTTGTTTAGCTCTGAACTTGGCCCGGGTAGATAGCTTGCTTTGATGGCGATCGCCCCAACCGTCGTTTTCCACTCAAAATCAGCTTCCTGCACCTGTGGCGTCAGCATAATCGTCAACCGGTCTAACAACGTTTTCGCCGCAACCATCGACATCGCAATCTGCTGCTGATCACTCGCCGACTGAAAATCACCCGTCAAAACAGCACCCTTGCCAGAACGATCTGGCGTCGCCATCACCCACTGCGCCATCTGGTGCAGCATCAAATCTTCCACAGGGAAAAGCTCCTGTACCGCCTTAACTAACTTTGCTCCCTGAGGCTCCATCGACTGCATCGCCTGCAAACAAGCCCGCATCAAACTATTCAACGTCGGCTCAGGCAGCTTAAACGGCAGATCAAAAGCAGCCAACTGCGGTTGCCACAACGGTGCGACCACCGGCTCTTGCGTCACTTCTTCATCGACCAAATACAATTCCGTGCCCATTTCCCAAGGAAAACGAGGCGGATGACTCTCGATTTCCTGTAACAAGCGATCTTTTAATAAACTTTGAAAACGTGCTTCAATTGCGTTCATATTATTCGTACCTATTGATAATTCTTCGTTGATAGGAGTATCTGGAGAAAGATCAAAGAGAAAGTTTTCTGCCAGTAATGGATCCATCTCAGCTTCTAAAGGCTGATCAGGATAATTGTCTTCCCAAAGTTGAGTACTTTCCCTGAAAAAATCTGCATCAGTTCCTGTCGGAGGAATTTGATTTTCGCCATTTTGGGAGGACTGTTTGTTGTTATCCATGTCACTATTCACGCGGGTATTTCCTAGATCAGGACAGTTACGTACGTATTTTTTGAAAATTCCTTAAAAGTAAGCCAGTAAATCTAACTAAGCAGTAGAACGATTACGAATATCCCAAGCAATCTCAAGTAATTTTACCCACAACTTATCAGTTTGGGTGGTGGTCAAAGCCAGTTGAGGGGCAATGTCCGCATTCGCAACGCCTTGCTTTTTGAGGGTTAGCAGCTTTTGTTGAGATTCGGTGAGTTCTGTTTGTAAGTGTTCCCATTGACTCGGTGTTAAGCCCAAGTTTTGTTCCAAGGTCGCACCAAGCCACTGATGCACAATCTCCCAGTTGTGGGACAGAGCAAAGCGAATCAAGTGGTACTTAAAGCGTTGTTGGAGATAATCACGCTCGCGCGGAGTGAGGCCGAGTACAGCTTCTATTTCCGAGGTGGCGCAATCTTTCAACCGCAAGACAAAATAATCGATGCAGTCGCTCTGCTGTTTTTCTTCGAGATATTGAATCAATGCGTAGGTAACGGTATCGCGTAAATTACTGTCAGTGAGTTCTGTGTCGCTGCCCTGTTCCACCATGTAAGAACGGAGCTGTTGCATAGCGATGCCCTCCCATTCTTGGTCGTCTCTGCTGAAGGAGCTTTCGGCAGCGGTCATATCGACTGAGGCTTCAAGGGGCTGTTGCTGTGAAAAGGTTTGTGCCCGAAGAATGATGAGTTGCTGCGATCGCCCACGCGAAAAAGTAATCCGCCGTTTCGCATAGCGTTCAGTGAAGGCCATGTATTCAGCCAATTCTATTAACTGACGGGGGCTGTAGGTTTTTTCTTCTTGAGTTTCCCGCCGGAAAGCATTAAGCGTTTCGGCATAAAACCCTTGCAGAAAATCTTCAATTAAAACGACTTTTGCTTGGTAGCTAGACGCGCCTTGCCGTAGCGAAATGTAGCGATAAATAATGGCACTGAGAGTGCTCTGTAGCTCAATACGTCCGCGGCGTGATCCGAGATTGTAATAATTTAAACATTGACGAATACGGTGTTCCGCCAAGTTTTTTTCCCACGTTTCTATCTCGCCGGAACGCTGGATTCTGTCGCTCTCTTGGCAAATCCGGCTAACTTCATCGGCGATACGCTCCGCGACTTGGCAACATTGGGTTGCTGAGGCCTTCGTGGACTGCTGTAGCTGATCTTGGACGAATTGGACAAGTGACTCCACGTTAACGTAGCTGTTCCTCTAGATATAAGGTCTACTCATCAGTCATTCTATGTGATCAGCTGCTTCCGCGCTGCATGAAACTGATAGATCTTTAAGAGCCGGTAAAATGCTGAGTTCTGTTGTGAGAAAAAGATTGTACTCCCCAGGCAAGATTCGAACTTGCGACCAATCGATTAACAGTCGACCGCTCTACCACTGAGCTACTGAGGATTATTTGTTCGCTTACGCCAACGGTTAACAATTATATCCATGGTTATTGTCGTTGGCAAGCGTTTGGCTGAAAAAAGCTTGGTTGGGATTTTTGCTGCCGATTTTTGGGTTGATGTTTTTGACTGAACTTTCTGGGCCGGGAGTCTGTCTAAAGGGGCGTGGGATAACTGGAGTGGGGATGCTTGACCTATCTGCTGAACAATCTGCGGTTCCGGACATTGAATTAGTCCGCCGATGTCAGGGTGGCGATCGCCCCAGTTTTCGAGTGCTCTATCAGCGGTATCACCAAAAGGTTCGTTCGACTTTGTTTCAGCTTTGCGGCAAAGAGCTTTTAGATGATCTGGTGCAGGATGTTTTTCTAAAGGTGTGGCAAGGTCTACCAAAGTTACGCAATCCTGACTATTTTGCGACATGGCTCTACCGGATTAGCTGGAATGTGGCAACGGATCAGCGACGACGATTTGCAAAGCGTCAGACTACGTCGATGGATATTGAAGCGCAGGCTCACTTGATGATTTCGACAGATCCTGAGGCTTTAACGTCGCTACATTATCAAGAGCTAATTCAGCAAGGTTTACAGGGTCTCAGTTTGGAGCATCGGGCGGTGCTTGTGCTCCATGACCTCAAGGATTTACCGCAAAAAGAAGTGGCAGAAGTTTTGGCTGTGCCACTGGGTACGGTGAAATCTCGTTTACATCACGCGCGGCGATCGCTGCGTCAATTTTTAGAATCTCAAGGAGTCACGCCATGAAATGTCCTGATGATGAAAACTTAATTCGGTTTCTCAAAACCCATCAACCGCAACCGCCGCTAGCTAGTGAGGATAGTGAAGCGGCCTTGATGGCTCTATTGGGGACTCAGTCAAATGTTGTGGCTACGGTTCAATCACACCGTAAATCAAAGGTGATCTGGTTAGGCATTCCGACGGCGATCGCCGCAGGTTTGACTTTAGCTTGGGGCCAGTTTAAACCAATCCAAACACCCGAAATTGCTGAACAAACAACCCCCAGTCCAGCCGCTTTGATTTCTGTAGAGTCACCACCGGGATCGAAAATTGCTGACGAAGAATTGGCAACTTTTTTAGAAACCAGTTGGTCTAATGGCTTGAGTAATGAAGCGTTCTACACAGAAAGTCACGAGTACGGCTATGTGGAAATGCTTGGTACATCGGAGCCATAATCGCTGCGCCCTAATTTTTATTTTTGAGTTTCTATCCCTAAATACTTATCATTTCAAATTGAGGAAAATCCCAATGTTCCAGCGTCATTTTTTATTCGCAACCGTAACCGCGCTTTCCTTTAGCTCTGCTGGGGTGGCGATCGCCGAATCCGTTCCCACAACCGAAACACTTAGCACCACGAATACCACCACACTGCTCGCAAGAGGTGGCGCACAGAAAGACGCACTACTCGCCAGCTTAAACCTGAGTACAAGCCAGAAACAGCAAATTCAAACCATTAAAAATTCTTACCAGAGCCAGATGGGCGCGCAAAAAAGCACCATGCGCCAAGCCTACGAAATAATGAAAAATCTAATGGCGAACGGTAATACTAGCCGTAGCCAGCTAGAGAGCCAGCACCGAACCATCGCCTCGCTACGTCGCGAAGTGGCAGACCTTCATTTCCGGCAGATGATGGATATTCGAGAAGTGCTCACCCCAGCCCAGCGCGAAACAATGGCCCAGCATATGCTGCAATACATGAATTCAAACAAAGATTTAACGTGGCGCAAATAAACGAATTTTAATTTCAGCAATGCGCGTCGAAATGCCATAACGTTTGCCTCAATATTTAGTCGAAGGAACCTCTCTGAGATCAGCCAATTCAGAGGGCTTTTTCTTTGACAAATAATACTCCGTAAGACAAATTCGGCGTAATGATGGATGACACAAGACAGGCGACGATTAATGATAAATTCAATTCAGTAATAAAATGCTGAATATCGGAGATCCAAAGTCGCTATTACTGGCAATTGGGTTTGAACGGATAAAAAATTGAATTTTTTCCGCAATGTCTCAAGACAATCCGATATAATTTTGGGCAAGTTTACATAATCTTTTTAGACAAACAACATGGCACTTTTGACCACTGGTAAAGGATTTACGCGCGCGGTAGAGAAATCGGGAGCGGTTGCGATCTACGCGCCTTTAGAGGGTGGTTTTGAGGGCCGTTATGTTCGTCGCTTCCGTTGTACTGGTTACAGCGTCGTGAATGTCTCGGCGAGAGGGCTAGGGGATATCGCGGCATATTTGACGCAATTTCACGGGGTGCGTCCGGCGCACTTGGGGAAAAAAGATATCGCGGGTTCTGGTGCTTATGTTGGTTATCGTCAATATATTCCGGGGATTGCGGATTATCAGCTAGACAATCTTCCGGCAAAGAGTAAGGGTATTGTGCTTTGGATTATTGAGGGCTTTGTGTTGTCGCGTCAGGAGCTGGAATATTTGGTCAGCCTGACTCGCGAAAATACCAAAATTAAAGTGGTGATTGAAATGGGCGGCGATCGCACGTTTCAGTTCAAGCCATTGACTGATCTTTTGACTTAAGTCTTCAAAAAACAAGTTAGATCAATCGACAAAAATCAATTGGTAAACAAGCCACAGCAGATCCGAAATTAGGATAATTGCTGTGGTTTTGATTTTATGGACTGAGTTATTATTATTTTTTGTTGGCTAAATGACCGATTAAGGCTTGGCGCATTGTGGTAATGGGGACGGGCTGACCCAACCACTTTTCGAGGGCGATCGCCCCTTGTTGAACGAGCATTTCTAAACCATCGAATGTCTTTGCATCTTGGGCTTGGGCGAGTTGGAGAAACTGAGTGGGTGCGGGTGTGTAGATCAAATCGTAGGCAATGCTGTTTGGCTTTAAAGCGGTCATCAATTCAGCCGGAACGGGAGATGCTTCAATGTTCGGGTGCATTCCGACAGGAGTCGAATTGACTAGAAATTTCGTAGCAGGAATCAAAGTTTTGAGTTCATCCCAGAGATGGGTCTGAAGCGCGCTTGCAATCGGTGTTCCCTGCCAACTGTCAGCAAATTGTGCCAATTTATCAGGGTTGCGACCGACAACGTGAATGGTGCGACAGCCCAACTGATGACAACCGACGACGACAGCCCTTGCTGCGCCACCATTACCGAGGATCACGGGGGCAATGGTTGACCAGTCTCGGTCTAATGTCTTGAGAGGAGCAATAAAGCCGTAAACGTCTGTATTTGTGCCCTGCCAACCTGTTTCGGTACGCCAGACGGTATTCACTGCGCCGACCATTTTTGCTTCTGGGGCGATCGCCTCCAAATGCTGCATAATGGCTTGCTTGTGGGGAATGGTGATGCTAAATCCTTGTAAATCGATGGCCCGAAATCCAGCCAGCGCGGTCGGCAAATCTGCGGCTTTGATTGGCAACGCTAAGTAAACATAATCTGCGGCTAGTTCGGCGATCGCCGCGTTGTGCATGAGGGGAGAAAAAGAATGTTTGACCGGATCGCCAATGACCCCCAACAATTTTGTTGTGCCGCAAATGTCCATAGATTTTTGAGTGAGCGTTTGTGATGATGCAGAAAATAAGCTTGCTAAAGAGTTTACCGTTTTAGTTCGGCCGTAATGATCGCGATCGCCAATTATTTCAGTGAGCCAACCGGAAAAGTGGCGGTAGACTAAAACGAGACAAAGACTCAGGCGATCGCCGATGTTAGAGATTACAAATCTGCAAAAAGCCTATGGTCAACGGCAAGTGCTGCAAGGGCTGACGCTACATATTGAGGCGGGCGAAATTTATGGACTATTAGGGCCAAACGGTGCGGGCAAAACGACAACGATCAATATTCTCTGCAATTTGCTGCAAGCCGATAGCGGTGAGCTGCGCATCGACGGTCAGCCCGTTTCAGAGCAAACAAAAAAAATTCTCGGCGTCGCTCCCCAAGAAAACTTGCTTTACAAAACTCTGAGTTGTGCAGAAAATCTACGCTTCTACGGCAAAATCTATGGCTTGACGCGGCGACTCTGTGAAACCCGTATTCAATATTGTCTCGAAGCAGTTGGTTTAGGCGATCGCCGCACTGCCCCTATTGAAACCCTCAGCGGCGGTATGCAACGACGAATGAATATCGCAGTCGCTCTTATGCACCAGCCTAAATTGTTAATTCTCGACGAACCAACAACCGGACTTGATATTGAGACACGCTACGAAATTTGGGACTTAATCCAGCGATTGCGACGCGAAGGGATGACCATTTTACTCACCACACATCTTCTCGATGAAGCGCAACGGTTGTGTCAGCGCATCGGCATTCTCAAAGGCGGTCAAATTATCGCTGAAGGGACACTGGCAGAACTGCGTAAAATGATTCCCGCAAAGGAAATTGTGATCCTGCAAACAACGGCAAAAGATGCGGCGATCGCCAAAGGAGAAAAAGCCGGATTCACCTATCGTAGCTACGGTGGCGACTTGGCCTTTTGGCTGCCCGAACAATTGGAATTAAAGCAAATCCTCGATATTTTTGATGGGATCCCTGTGGACTCCATCGCGCGGCAAGGCGTACAACTAGAACATATTTACGTCGAGATCACCAAAAACTATCGCCCTTCGGAATTCCCGACAAAAATTGTGTAAAACAGTAATTAAATACTCCACTTTTTGATAATGCTTAAATCCTTTTTCTCCACAGCGGCGATCGCCCTAGCTCTTAGTCTTAGCCCAACGATCCTTTTCGCTCAAGTAGAGCCAGCCCCCCAAAGCAGCACGCTCTCCGCAGAAAAATCAGCCCTAATTGCCGAACTGCGAACCCTAACAAATAGCGACCAGAATGCAACTCAAGTCCTGAATCTGATGATGACCCAGATGCAAGAACAAGGCAGAGTGATGAGTGAAAGTCTGTTTGGCAAAGGCACAGACCCCGAATTGTCTGAAGTATTTGACGAGACATTTACCCGCATCACTGACCGTATGTATACGTTGATGGAAGAGCAAATTGATTTTGTTGCCCTCCAGCAAGAAATCGACATGAAGCTGTACGACGAGTACTTTAGCGAAGCAGAATTACAAGATCTCATTGATTTCTACAAAACGCCAACCGGACAAAAAACCGCCGAGATTTTCCCGCAGCTGACCAAGCGTTCCGTCGAATTATTTAGCGAACAAGTCACACCAGCCATGGTCGAAATTCAGCAACAAGTATTGATGGAAGAATTTGCCTTTGGCCTCGATGCTCTAGAAGGGGAAACAGAAATGTGGGAAGAGGAAGCCGCTCCCGAAGCAACCGAAGCAAATATGAATACGTCCACTGATACATCTGGAACACGTTAACCAGAACTAAATCGGGGGTTTCCCATCGTAAAATGAGGTCATTCTGTTAGATAACTTGATCACAACATGAGCGACGAAACGCCCGAAATTAAGCCCGATGAGACTTTTCCTAGCCCACTCCGCTGCTGGACTGGATCGGCGATCGCCGGAGGGATGGCCTTCGTCGCTTATCTGCTGACCCGTAATATCACTGCCAGTTTTGCCAGCAAGCCGCCGACTGGCAATGCCCTTGCCCTACAAATTGGCGTTACAGTCCGCACCCTAGTGATGGGGATTTTCACAATGGCGACTGGCCTATTTAGCCTAGTCGCAGTCGGACTAGTCATTCTCGGCATCCAATCCCTGCTCACCCCTAGCGAGACCACGGCTCCAGAAGAAAAATAATTATTGTCAACTAATTCAATCACTCGATCAAACAAAAAACCTCCAGAAAATGAAATCTGGAGGTTTTTTATATTAAACAATCACAGTTGAACTTGAGTAAAAGCTTTAGAACTGGAACGTTGTACGAACCGCACCAATCACGATGCCATCATTATTGTCATTCTGGCCGGGAGAAGTCAACCAGATCACACCCGGAGTGACCGAAATATTCTTCGTAACTTGATACTTGTAAAGACCCTCAATGTGGAAAGGCGTATCATTGCTAGCACCCAAAGTATTGACACCAGCAACATTTAGGCTTCCAGCATAAGGTTCTGCACCGACAATAATCGCACCCATATTGCCTTTCTTGCCGAGGTCTGGGAATACTGCCGCTAAACCATAAGTCCAGATTTCAGCTTCACCGCCGTTACCGACAAAATCAGCATCGGTGTAGCCGCCCCAAGCACGTAGGCTAAATTTAGAACTTAGATCAAACTGACCCTGAAGGCCGAAAGTATTACTTTCAATGCCGTTAGTTGGGACACCAGCAAGATTGGCGAAACCAGTTCCAGTACCGCCATAAGCAAAGGTATTTGCACCAGTGTCATAGCCGCGAATGTAGGTTGCACCGACCTTAAACTTGTCACTCGGTTTGACAACGAGTTGAGCAAGTGCGGAATAAGTGCCATCAAACAAACCGTTGCTGCTGGATGGATCACTACCATTTTTGGCGAGGTAACCTGCAGACAATTGGAATGTGTCGTTGAAGTTGTGCTTCAAACCAATACCTGTGGTTGGGCCGCCTAGACCAAGACGATAGATCGGGTTACGCTCACCAAAGCGAGACAATGCACCACTTGCACCACCACCAGCTTCTAAGCCAGAGTTGAAAGTGTCTGCGTAGAAGTGGTGACCACCCAAACGCGCCATTGTTGTAACTGTGGTCTTATTGCCTAGGGGGAAAACATAGTGCAAACGGTCGATGATAACGTCGTTACCATTCAAGCCGTCATATGCGAAACGACCTTCTTGGGTGCCTACACCGTATTCGTCAACGAAGGAGTTGCCGGGGTTGCCTGCGGTTAGACGAGTGTAAAGTTTGTCTTTACCAGTGAAGCTAGTAACGAGCATCAAGCGAACTTTGTCGTGAAGTACTGTTTCTGCGCTAGTGCTATCGCCGAAAGCGTCTGCGAGAACAAAGGCAACTTCACCAACTAGTTTGGTCGTAGTGGAGAATTGGTTGTCTTCGAGAAATTCAACGCGGCCTTCGATATCATCAACGCGAGCGCCAAGGGTAGCAAGTTCTACTTCAAATTCTTGAACAAGAGCGCGTAAACGAGTGATGTCTGCTGCGTCTACGCCTTCGCCACCAACAATTAGGCGTTCGATTTGTTGCATGCAGGAGTTAAGACCTGCTGCGAACTCGTAACGGCTGAGGGGACGGTTACCACGGAATGTGCCGTCGGGATAACCAACGATGCAGTTGTATTTTTCAACGAGATTACGGAGTGCGTCGAAAGCCCAGTCGGAAGGGGCTACGTCACGGAGTTGGAAGACGCTGTTGACTTGGGACATGGAAGAGCTGTCGCTCTGGCCCATGTTATTGATGTCGAGGCTAGCGAGATCTTGGGCGATCGCCTGACCTGCGGGGGCCATGATCGACATTGCTGCGAAAGCTAAAGACGCGTTTTTGATAAAAGTCATAATTTTTGAATTCCTCACACACCCAAAAGACTGGTTATGACTGACCAGATCTTATTTATGGGGTAAATTTATAACGCTTAATATTGCCAGACTTTAGTACATTTTTGGTCTCTGTCGATACAAAAAAGTAAGTGTTATGCGAATTTTTCACTTAGGTGGTTGAGGTTTTGGATGGTAAAGGGCGTAATTGAACAGGTTATTCTAGAAGGCAGTCAATATTTGCTGTGAGGGGTTTATGTCTTTTCTGCGGTTTCGGTCTGTTTGTTTACGTAAAGTTCTGCTTGGATGTCTAACGCTGATAGTTGTGATGGGTTGGATCTTGTTAGATGTACGCCCGGCGATCGCCGCAGATTCGAAGTTGAATTTCACCTATTCTGAGTTGCCGAATCATGACTTTGCGGGTCAAGAGTTGCAGGCAGCGAGTTTCGCCCGTGCGGATGTGCGTAGTAGTGATTTTTCTCACAGTGATTTGAGTCGCGCCATTTTGACTGAGGGCAAGTTTATGAATGCCAACTTGGAAGCCGCAAATCTGTCTGAAGCCTTTATGGATCAGGTCAATATGGATGGCGCTAATCTGACGAATACTTTATTTGTTGATGCCGTTGCGCCGGGTACAAATTTTGCAAATGCTGACATCACTGGCGCAGATTTTTCTGGTGCACTTTTAGATCGATATCAGTTGTCTCAACTCTGTAAACGTGCGGCTGGCACTAATCCAGTTACAGGCATTGATACTCGCTACAGTTTGAACTGTAAAAACTAAAATATTACTATTCTGCTTAGCATTTGAAACGAGAAATTTGTGATTTGAAAAGGAAGGCGATCGCCTTCCTTTTTTGCTCTAACTTTCAGATTTTAAAATTGCATCACGCAAACCTTCCAGAGTGAAAATTTCAGCTTCAATATCAACACGGTTAAATACTTTTTGACAAGTTTCAGTTGTTAATGGGCCAATGGAAGCAAGTTTCATTGATTGAACTAATTTAAAATTACCGCCGTTGTTTTGAATCAATTGCCAAACATTTTTAACAGTTTTTGAACTTGCAAACGTAATAATGTCAATTTTTTTTGCTCGAATTGCTTGCCAAACTTCAGATGGAATTGAGGTAGGACAACCCGATTCATAAGCGGGAGCTTCAATAATCGTTGCACCTTTATCACTTAATTCTTTAACGAGAACATCACGCCCGCCAGTTTCAACACGAGGAAACAGAATTTTTTGACCTTTTAATACTTCTGGAAAATTTTCAACAAGGGAATCTGCAACAAAATCAGGCGGAATAAAATCGGCATTTAAACCTTGCTGTTTGAGAAATTTGGCTGTCTTTTTACCCACTACCGCAATTTTAATATTGCTTAAAGCTCGCGCATCTTTGCCCAATGTTTGCAGCCGTTTAAAGAAAAATTCCACGCCATTTGCCGACGTTAAAATTAGCCATTGAAAAGTATCGAGGGTGGCGATCGCCTGATCAAGAGGCTCCCATGTGGACGGTTCACGAATCTCTAAAGCAGGCATTTCGAAGACTTTTGCGCCCTGTTCAGTCAAAAGCTGACTAAATTCACTAGATTGCGACGCCGCACGGGTAATTAAAATCGTTTTTCCCGCCAGAGGTTTTGTGTTGGCACTCATATAGTCTTTTCTCAGATTCACCACTTGACCCACAATAATCACACAAGGCGAAAGCTTTTTCGCAGTCTCAGTTTGCTGTGTAATCGTACTTAACGTTCCCGTCCAGACCTGTTGCTTCGGCAGACCCGCCGCCCGCACCACCGCAATCGGAAAATCCGGCGATCGCCCCTTATCCCTCAATCTCTGACAAATCTCCTCTAATTTTCGACCCCCCATCAAAAAAACTAGCGTGTCTAATTTCGCCAGCGCCGACCAATCAAAACTATCTAAATCGTGAGCCGTTCCCGCAAAAAAACCAGAACTCAACACCTTATGCGTTAACGGAATCCCAGCCAGTAGCGGCGCAGCCAACACCGACGAAATCCCCGGAATCACCTCAAAATCACAACCCGCTTGTCTCAATGCCAACACTTCTGGGTGCGATCGCCCAAAAATATACGGATCACCTCCCTTAAGCCGCACAACCCGTTTTTCCGACTGACCGTGCTCCACCAAAAGCTCATTAATCACCAATTGAGGCGTACTTTTTTCCCCGCCCCGCTTCCCCACAAAAATCCGCAAACACCCATCCGGCAATAGATTTAGCAACCCCTGAGAACCCAGCGAATCATAAATCACCACATCCGCCCGAGCCAACAAATCACGCCCCCGCATTGTCAGAAAATCAATACTTCCCAAACCCGCACCCAACAAAAAAACCTGACCCATCCCAGAACCCCCTAAACCACCGTCTGACCTTGCGTTAAAATCAGATACTAGAACAAATACAGACAAAAACCCTCGAAAACGTAACCCTGTCAGGTTACCACTGAGATTCGTCGGCAAAAACATATGAACACACCGATTCAGGCTGTACAAGCACCTTATAGAGGCGGCGGCGGCAATTACCGTACACCACCCCCAGACTTACCATCCCTTCTCCTAAAAGAGCGGATTGTCTACCTCGGTTTGCCCCTTGTTTCCCCTGACGAATACAAGGATCAGATCGGCGTCGATGTAACCGAATTGATCATTGCCCAATTGCTCTTCCTGCAATTCGATGATCCCGATAAGCCCATCTTCATGTACATCAATTCCACCGGGACCTCTTGGTACGGCGGCGACTCCATCGGCTTTGAAACCGAAGCCTTCGCTATCTGCGATACCCTCAGCTACATCACACCCCCAGTGCATACCATTTGCCTCGGGCAAGCCATGGGAACCGCAGCCATGATCCTCGCCGCAGGCACAAAAGGTTGTCGAGCAAGTCTGCCCCACTCCACGATTATCTTGCACCAAGCCCGCCAAGGCGCACAGGGACAAGCTTCCGACATTCAAATCCGTGCGAAAGAAGTCATCGACAATAAGCGCACCATTATGGAAATGATGTCGAAGTACACAGGTCAAACCATCGAGAAGCTCGAAAAGGATACGGATCGGATGCTCTATATGTCACCGGATACCGCCCTTGAATACGGCATTATCGATAAAGTACTGCAAAGTTCTCAAGATCTGCCGACTCCAGTTCCCGCGCTCTCCTAGAGCCAAATTAGTTCCTTTTTGTTTTGTTAATTCGTTCAGATCTAAGGTAAATAAAGCCCATGCCTATCGGTGTCCCAAAAGTTCCCTATCAAATGCCCGGTCAACCTTATTCTGACTGGATTAATATCTATGATCGCCTCTATCGTGAGCGGATTATCTTCCTTGGTCGCGGCGTAAATGATGCCTTGGCAAACCAGATTATTGCCATCATGCTTTACCTCGATTCCGAAGATCCTACTAAGCCGATTTATATCTACATAAATTCCCCCGGTGGCTCTGTGACGGCAGGTCTCGCGATCTACGACACCATGAAGCACATCAAGGCGGAAGTGGTCACAATCTGTGTTGGTCTTGCGGCTTCGATGGGTGCATTCCTCTTATCTGCGGGTACAAAAGGTAAGCGTCTTGCTCTGCCCCACGCACGGATTATGATTCACCAGCCCCTTGGTGGAACCCAAGGTCGTCGTCAGGCAACGGATATTGAGATTGAAGCGAGAGAAATTATTCGCATCAAACACCAACTCAACGAATTGATGGCTGAACATTCTGGTCAAACCGTTGAGCAAATAGAAAAAGATACAGACCGTGATAATTTCATGTCGGCCCAAGAGGCGATGGAATACGGTTTGATTGACAAAGTGATTGAAGATCGCCCGGCATAAAGCTGCTAGTTTTAGCTTTAGGAAATCAAATAAATCAACCCCAAATTCTAATTGAGAATAAGGGGTTTTTTCTTATGATTAATTAATAGGTTAATTTAAACTTCTTCCGAGATCTTATTTGCCAAAGTTATTGCGATTTTTCGCTTGGTTCTTTAAACGATTGAGTTCTTCTTCTATTTCGTTTTTGAGTTGTTGTATTGTCGTTTTTGGGACTTGAGGGGATGGATTAGATTTTGATTGTGAAACAGTTGGCTCTGGTTTTTGCGTTTCCGCTACCGTTTGTTGTGATGGTGCTGTTTTTTTCTGTCTAAACGTATGAAAATGGCGAATGTGATGCTCTAGTTGATAAAGATAAGCGGTAATGACAAAATAAATACCTGTATAGATTAAAACAGCTTCTGGATCAGAAATATCGTAGCGAGAAGAATCATTTGACCAAGAAAAATCATCCAGTCCAATTGTTGAAATGATGGGAATGATAATGAACAGCAATAGTAATGTTAACGCAAAAATAGTCACCATCCAGCCATAAATGCCTTCCCAAAGACTTTCTATGAATCTAGGTTTTCGGACACCTTTCATTGCATGGAGCAAATGCTGTGAAAGCCAATGAAATGCAATACTCATAATCACAGGAATGAGCAAAAAAGAAACGAGTCCAAAGGGTTGAAGTAGAATTACGGGCGTCCATATTTCCGCTTCAAATCCTCCATGAATGAGGTAAGCGGATAAACCAATTGCCGTAATTTGGATAGTTGCCCGTAACCAAGAGATGGGATACGGAAAATAGGATGGATAATATTTCAAAATTTTTGTCTGAGATGACTTGAGAGGATGTCTATCTGTCGCCCAGTATATTACAGAGAATCAGGCTTGGTGTCTTTTTTTGTGCCATTGCCATGCGTGAGTCAGGATGGCTCGTAGATCTGCGTATTGGGGATTCCAACCGAGGATTTTTCTGGCTTTTTCGCTACTACCGATTAGGGACGGGGGATCGCCTGCGCGACGGTCGGCGGCGATCGCCTGAATTTCTTTACCAGTGATTTCCCGTGCCATATCGATCACTTCTTTCACAGAAAAACCATTGCCATTGCCGAGATTGAAAGCCGTGGTCTCGCCACCTTCGAGCAAATATTCCAACCCTAAAACATGGGCATCTGCAAGGTCGCTAACGTGAATATAATCTCGCACACAAGTACCATCAGGCGTCGGATAATCAGTGCCAAACATTGAAATACTGTCGCGCTTACCGAGAGCTGTCATGAGCACGAGCGGAATCAAATGAGTTTCCGGATTGTGGTCTTCGCCAAGGTTGCCAGCTGGGTCAGCACCTGCGGCGTTGAAATACCGAAACATCACCGATTTCAAATCATGAGCATGGTCTAAATCTTTTAAGATTTGTTCCACCATCAACTTTGTTGTGCCGTAGGGATTGATGGGGGTTTGAGGGTGATCTTCTGGGATCGGAATGGTTTGCGGCTCACCGTACGTTGCGCAAGTCGAGGAAAAGACAAAAGATTTCACGTTAGCGGCAAGCATCGCTTCTAGTAGCGTCAGAGTCCCGACGAGATTGTTGCGATAATATTTTGTCGGATCGGTGACGGACTCGCCCACATAGGTGAATGCTGCGAAATGCATGACGGCATCAATTTTGTATTTTTGAAAAACGCTGTCTAAAAAGGGGCGATCGCCCGTATCCCCCACCACCAATTCTGTCTGCAAAACCTGCTCAACCAAGTCCCGATGACCGTAAACCAAATTATCGAGAATAATCACCCGATAGCCGCGCTGCTTGAGACATAAAACCGCGTGAGAACCGATGTAACCAGCCCCACCACTCACCAATACCGTTTTTTGAGAACTGCCCATAATTTTCTATTTCGCAACGCCACCCACCATTTAATACTATTCCCTAGAGACTTGTGACTTTGCCATAGACCCAATCCACTAAAAGTTTCGGACAATTTTTCATAAACCAGCGCCAAGCCACAATCCGAAATACGGGTTTTGATAGTCGAGAAATATATTTTGCAATGCGATTCAAGGGCCGACGGCGCACTTTCTTATTAATGAGATCAACCGAGCCAATATCGTAGAGACAATCAATGATTAGCTTGACCGTTGTTTCTTCCCGCAAAAACATTGTCTCAAACAACAACAACAGATCCTGCAAGCGTTTTTCTTCCAAGGTTAATTCTGCCGCTGTCTTGGCGATAGGGGCAGAAGGGGATTCGGATTTGACAGTAATCGGGGCTT
>JBARRZ010000122.1:0-2543 GCA_049644465.1 Limnothrix sp. | reverse complement strand
TCCCAGAACCGCTCCAACAGAAGCGCCGTAGCACCTCCGCTCCGCCTGAAAAAGATACGAGCAAAGACAAAGACGGCAAAGTCTACGATGCTGACTACCGCATTATCACGCCCCCCTATCCCACCCCAGACTCGTCCCAACCTCTCGATATGGAAGAAGATCAAGAATGGATTTAGGGAAACAACTTTGGTACGCTAAGACGGCGTTATTTGAGTATTTTTACCGATGAGTCTATCTCCTGAACTGGCAGCGGCGATCGCCGTTTTGAAAGCAAAGAGCTGTATCGAGACACCGACAGTCACCTCAGAAGCAGAGCGCGAAAGCATTCGCCAAAATCTTTTGTTCGTTTGCCAAGAAACCGAGTGGGAAAATATTGGTGTTTGTGCCGAAAATGTCACCGTTGCCATCGCGAGTGTGCGGGAATATTTGCAGGCGATGGGTTACAAAAATGATTTTGAAATAGATGTGAGCGAATGGGTAGATAAGCCAATTTATCTCAAATTTAATACGCAAAAAATGTCCCATTACCTCAGCGATTATGAAGGGACTTATCGCGGTGTTTTGGTAGCTTTGCAGTCAGAAAATGAGGAGTTAACCGGCACTTATGGACATTACCCCCTCGATCTTTTTGCGGGATGATTTAGGATAGGGAAGACTTTTTTGCTGTGTTGGGAGTTCGGGCATTGATGAAATTATGGTCTTTTGCGTTATTTGGTAGTGTCTTGGCGATCGCCACCGCTGCCCCTCTCTCCGCCCAAACTTTGACGCCAGAGCAGCTCGATTTACCGCCAGAAACGATTGAAAACAGTCCGGTATTGCAACGCTGGAGCGAAGAAGTTCCCAACGTCCTCAGCAATATTCGTAACGAGCCGAGCTTTAAAACCCGCGTCCGTTTAGGCTACTCGCATCACCCGTCGAATGATGGTCGCGGTGGCATTAGTGGTGGCGTAGAAGATGTCTTTTTTAGCAAAACGTTACCCCTCACCCTCAGCGCAGAAGGGCACACGACTTTTGACGGCGATCGCTCTAATATTGCAGCACGAGCCAATTACTATCTATTCCCCCTCGGTAACCGCGTTAATATGGCGCCGACAGTAGGTTATCAGCATTTTTCTGGCGAAGATTATGAACGCGAAGGGCTAGAACTTGGCGGTAAAATCATGCTCAATTTATCCCGTTCTGGCGCATCAAATATCACTTTGAGCCAGCAATTCGTCAATATTGGTGACGGCGAAGAAATGGGCATTACGACCCTCGGCGCAGGCTACGCAGTGACAAAACAATTGCGGTTAGCGACAGAAATCCAAAAGCACAATTCCACGGAAGCAAAGGAAAGTCGAGTTGGCTTTTTTGTCGAATGGATGCCTTAATCGGTTTAAGATTTGGCCTTTAAAAAGGCAATTAAATTAGGTTCCATAACCCAAAGAGACTTGCCCCGGCGGAATTTTAATGATGCTACGCGATCCGGCGGCTGAGAGTTTAAGTAATAATTCTCCTTTTTCGCTAACGCCGACAATGACGCCTTGATGGCCTTCATAGACGACTGTTTCGCCCATATTTTTGAGTAAGGCTAAATAGTCCGGCAAAATGCTGTGAATCGACTCTTTGGCTAATTTTTCGGTTGCGTTCAAAATGCTTGCAATTACTAAAGCGGCGAGGCGATCGCCAGAAAACTGCAATTCATCCCGCCAAAAAGTTTTGAGACTGATCCCCACATCTGGCACAGAGTTTGTGTAATTAATGCCGACTCCGATCACCGCCGCCGTAATCTTGCCCTGCTGAACCTTCGTTTCCGTTTTGATCCCGCCCAGTTTTTTATTATTTAAAAGCAAATCATTCGCCCATTTGATCTGCACCGGAATTTGATTTTGTCGCAACGCAGCTGCAATGCCCCACGCGCTCGCAATCGTTAACGAATAGGCATTTTGTGGCTCAATCTCTAGCGGCAGCAATACCGACAGATATAAACCGCCCGCCGCAGAAACCCAGTTTTTGCCCCATTGCCCCCGTCCCGCTGTCTGACGTCGGGCGATCGCCACCCTTGGCATCACCGCATTTTCCGCAAACCTTGCCCACAACAACTTATTCGTCGAATCAATCTCTTCAAAAATTTCGACCGCCGCAACCCGAGCGTTAATTGCTCTTAACTGACTAGAAATTGCCTCTGGAGTCATGACCTATCGAATAAAGAAACAATGCACAAAAACTTCAATTTCGATGGAAGTCAATCATCACCATCAACATGAAGCAAGCGCAATTTGCTAAGGTTAAAAACATTAACATCACTACAATACAAGCTCGCTAATGGTTTCCACCGCTGCTCCCAAGAAAATGACCCACCTCACCAAGTTGAGCAACGGTATCACCCTCATCGTCACCGAAAACCCAGTAGCAGATCTAGTCGCAGCACGACTCTTTTTTCCAAAAGCAGGCGGACGTTGGGAAAGTGCAGCACAGTCAGGTTTATTCCATCTCTTGGCCGCCGTAATTACAAAAGGAACCAAAAAATACACTGCCGTTGAAATTGCCGAACAAGTCGAATC
>JBARRZ010000121.1:0-27440 GCA_049644465.1 Limnothrix sp. | reverse complement strand
GTCTGGTTCGTGGCTGTGGTTTTGGGCCTGGATAAAGGCGTAGAGGGCAAGGCAAATATTGACGGCGATCGCCATAATCCGAAAGCTGGGTGGTTCGGGTAAAAAGTATGGCAGGGTAAAAAGTTTGAACGTGGCGGCGATCGCCCAGTGGATATGCGCCACAATCAAGATTTCGCGGATCGGAATTGTCGCAATTGTGTCTAGACTTTTACTGCTGCGTAGCCAATACAAACTGCGATAAATTAACGCTAAAATAATGCCGACAAAAGCCAGTACAGTCAGGGCATTGCCGAGATTATTCCCAGTGGATTGCAGCATCTGGTAAATAACGGTTTCGTACACTCCCCAAGTGATGCTGGCAAAACCGAAGAAGCGTAAAAATCGACTGTTATAGTCGCTGGCGATCGCCAAAGTCACAAAGCTAAAGCCAAGCATCAACAGCCCCGTCAAAGCATTGAAAGTACTCAAGCGCCAGATTAACCCCAGCACTGTGAACAGCAATGGGTAAGCTCGCCACAGACTGATCTGTTGGAGTTGCGGCAACTGTCGTTTGAGACCCCAAAAGAGAGCCGCTAAGCCCAAATTACCGACGGCGATCGCCAGAGGATATTCCCCTTGCAGAAAAACACCTTCCGCCAGACCCGCTTCTAGGGCAATGCCACCGAGAATAAACGCTTCATTTTTAGGATTTTGCCAATAGCGAACCAGCACGATAATCAACAACAAACCGCTACTGACAAACACTTCAGGATGAACAACGCGATCCCAAAACTGATTCCAAATTTCAAGGTAATGTTGTGTCAGAAATAATGCGACTAAGCCACCAAAAACAAAACCCCATTGCCCATAAATTCGTCGGTAAAGCTGCCCTAAATAATATTGTCGCTGACGTAAAATTGCTGCCACACTCCAAAAAGTGCCGCTCGCAATTGACGCCATAATCAACCATTCCCAACCGGTCACGCGCTGGAAAATTAAACTCACAACGAAAGCAGTTCCGAACGTCAGATGCAAATGAGTAAATAATCCAGTCGCTACTAAACGCACGTTGAAAAACATCAAACCCACGGCGATCGCCGCCGCAATTCGCAGAAACAGCAAACTCGCACTATTCGTTAAATAATCCTCAAAACCAGCCCCGATTAACGTGGTTCCCAACAGCGGTAGAAAAATCAAAGCACCAGTACTAAAGGCGATCGCCTGTCGCCGCCAAAGCCGTTTTTTTCGCCACCCGACTACCGTTGCCAGACAAGGCACAATCACCCAAGTCAAGCGCAGCAAGGGAGAGGCTCCATTTAAAGGCTCAGCCGCCAACGCCGCGAAACTCGCAAGGCTCAACAAAATTCCAAAATACCAACTACTTTTTTGCCACATCTGGCGGGCATGATTTCGGGTCGGCAAAATGCAAAATGCGGTTTCGGCCATTAGCCCAATCAGAAAAATATTGCCCCACATCAAGGCGTTGAGATCTGGGAAAACGCGTTCAACCAAACTCCCAATTACGAGCAAGCCCATACCGTGACAGAGATAGAGATAATTGCGGCGGATATAGGATCGGCTGTAATGCGTGAAATAGAAACCGATCCCTGTCGCCACGAAAAAATTTAGAAAGCGCCAAGTCGCATTCGGCAAACTTAGACCAGCCAAAATTACGCCCAAACCCAACAGTAAATATTCTGAGACTCGCGCTAAATCTTTTTTGTCGGTGCGGTAAAACCAAATGGCGGCGATCGCCCAGATCACCACGTAGGGCAACAGAGCCACACTATAGATCGTGTAAGGAAAACTCTGGGCTTGAGAAAATTCGACGGCGGCAGTCGTTACCGATGCTTTAAAACCTGTGGGGATGACATGGCGGCACAAAATCCCTCCTTGCAAACCCACGACAAACAGAGCGACTAAATCCCCAACTTGCCAATTTCGGCGTAACTTTTGGAGCAGCCATGCCGCAGCTAAACCAGAGACCCCAACAACCTGCCACTCGTAGCGTCCCACTGTCGCTAACCAGCTTAAAACGAGCAATACAGCGCCGGCTGTTTCCCATGGATGGGCCATTAATGCTTTGCTTTCCGGTGGCTGAAACCGCTGAATTCTATCTTGCTCCAGTTCCGTGAGTAGCCAACCTAGCAGCCCCACGCCCAAACCCAATTGACCAAATGGAATCGACTCGATGGCGATCGCCCGAAAGAGCAACAAACCAAGGCCAAACAAAACGAATTCCAAACCGATATTTTCCGGGATCTTTTGCGGGTGAGCGCGTTTCGCCCAAAGTGGCACACCCCACAAAATGACGATCACCGCCGCAATGCCCAAATAAACCCCAATCACCGGCGAGAGCACCGTTCCCCAGCCCCAATGAAACAATCCCAACGCCAAAAAGCCGCCCAAAATCGGCTTTGACCAATCCCGACTCGTCGCGAAAATCCTCACACCAAATGACAGGAAAATAATTGCGGCGATCGCCACCACACTTTGCAGAATTGATTGCCAAATATTAAACTCATCCACCGCCCAAAAATTTAGCGGCACTAACAACATTGCTACCGATTGCAGCGTCCGCGCCGTCAGATTCAGTTCCTGCTGTTTACTCGCCCAAAAACCAACCAACCCGAAAATAACCGTGTAACTCCAGAGCACCAAATATTGCCCCACCACCGGAAAATTTTCCCATTGGCTCGCCACCAAAACCCCCGACGACAGCACCACCAAAAACACGCCGAGAAACAGCAGCCAGCGTACCGATAATTCCTCCAGAAACCGCTCAAATACTGTCGGTGCGGCAGGGATTTTTGGCTCAACAATCTTTGGTTCCGGCTCAGGCAATAGCGTTTCCGTAATCACCAAAGGATCCGGCAATTTCGACGAAAAATAATTCTCTGCAATACTGCGCACAGCACCATCACGAAGTAAACCCAAAGATACTAAAGAGTCCAGTCCCGCTAAAATATCAGGGTGTTCTGAATCTATGGCAATTTGAATAAATCTGGGATGTGACATCCTTCTGTCTCGCAATGAAGCTGATTACCTTATGCTAAACAGCGATCGCCTGAAGCTAGGCAAGTTTTTGGGAATATTTACTAAGTGGCACAGCCCCCCTTGATTTAAATTCAAAATCTGGTATGTATCAATTAGATTTAGTGCTGCACTGACCGAAAAGATCACATTCTTTTGTGATTTATACCGTCAAAAAAATGCTCTGTCCTTAAAGTTTTATAATGTTTGATTGGCTCAAAGAAATAAACGATTTGTGTAATGCTATTTCCTCACAACGCAAGTATTACGGTCTAATGCTTGCCGACCAAGGCGCGACAAAAACGGAATTACAACAGTTAGAAACCCAGCTGGGGATTTCCCTTGCCCCTTCCCACCGCAATTTTTTACAACAGTGGAATGGCATGACGTTAAATGATTGGCACATTCTCTCTACGACTGAACTTTTAGAGTGGAAAAATACGGCTGGCTTTGCGCCTTTTGATGGTGAAGTAACGACAACTTCTGAAAGTATTGACCCTGACGTACATCTCTACTATGCAAGTAAACCCGCCTATCACCTTGTATTTTGCACTTTTGATTTGACCGGAGAAGTGCTCTGTCTTGATGGGCGATCGCCTGACGGTTCAGAATATCCCGTTTGCCGATACGATGCCGAATATTATCTTGAAGATCATTTGGCGATCAAGTTTCCGTCTTTTGAGGCGATGTTATTAAAAAAAGTTTTTGATTTTGTGGTTGAAGATACAGCTGAATTAATCAGCGAATCAGCCCAAGAGTTCTCTGAAGCAGAAGAAAATAAGCTGCTCCAACAATTCGATTTTTGGGCACTACAGCTCAAAGAAATCATGACCAAACGTGGCGCAATGGTAGAGCGTTACAGTATTGATTGGAGTCAATGGCAGTCCTGAGTTTCTGCTTTCTCCGTCAGAGCAACTTATCAAACGGACTCGTGAATTCTTGAATGTAGCCGCAATAGATGCACTTATTGTGTTTGCCTTCGATGCGCTGGAGTGGGCGATCGCAGTCTGGACAAGGAGTCGCCTTCGGTTTTGTCGCAATATTTTTCTGAGCCTCTAACGTTGCAACCCGCCGCAATAGATCTTCCTCTTCTAGATCCGTGCTCTCCCGTACCAACTCCCACGTCGCGCGACTCAGCGTATACAAATGATCATATTTTTCCGTTAGCTGATCCAGCTTTGCCTGCAACCCATCCGAGTCCAAAGACCCAGCTGATTTTCCCTTAATCCTTGGCTCCGCGCCCATTTCCCGCGCTAAAGCATGTATATCAATATCCTTTGGATGCTCTGACATAGATCTATCAATGCGGCGATCGCCACCCATTCCTCGTACTAGCCACTTTTAACTTACGCTCAAGATAATTTACAATCTGTAATGTTGCCATAGTGACCCACAAAGATTTTAATAATCTTTGCTGACGCCAAAGATACAGTTCCCATAGAACCGATCCACGGCTTATACAAAACCCCAAGAGTGACACTTATAATACGTAAAAGTGCTTTAATTGCTACCCTCAACCTTCCTCTCAGCCTGAAGCAGTGCTCTAAACAGTCCGAGAGAAGCGTGCTCGTACCTTTAATTCAACCCAAAAGTGATCACCCCAGTAAATAGTAGTACTTAAATTTTATAGAGCGAACATAAACTCATGAAAGACCTGACCAAATATCGTAATATCGGTATCTTCGCTCACGTCGATGCAGGTAAAACCACCACCACCGAGCGTATCCTGAAGTTAACCGGAAAAATCCACAAAATTGGTGAAGTGCACGAAGGCGCAGCCACCACCGACTTTATGGAACAAGAGCAAGAACGCGGTATTACTATCCAATCCGCTGCGACCAGTTGCTTCTGGAAAGATCACCAACTCAACATTATCGATACTCCCGGTCACGTAGATTTCACTATCGAAGTTTATCGTTCCCTCAAAGTTTTGGACGGCGGTGTCGGCGTATTCTGTGGTTCCGGCGGTGTAGAACCCCAGTCCGAGACCAACTGGCGTTACGCAAACGATTCCAAAGTTGCTCGTATTATTTTCGTCAACAAACTCGACCGTGTTGGTGCAGACTTCTATCGCGTTGTCGATCAAGTAGAAAAGGTGCTGGCAGCCAAGCCTGTTGTCATGGTTTTGCCTATCGGTACAGAAAATGACTTCATTGGCGTCGTAGATTTGCTAACCGAAAAAGCATGGATTTGGGATGAGTCTGGTGATCCGTTGAACTACGAGATTACTGACGTTCCAGAAGACATGAAAGAAAAAGTCGCAGAATATCGCGAGAAGCTGATTGATGGCGTTGTTGAACAAGACGACGAAATCATGGAGAAGTATCTTGAAGGCGAAGAAGTAACTGTTGATGAGCTCAAAGAATGTGTTCGTCGCGGTACTCGCAAGCTTGACTTCTTCCCTACTTTCTGTGGTTCTGCCTTTAAAAACAAAGGTGTACAGCTCGTTCTAGACGCTGTTGTTGACTATCTTCCCAACCCTAAAGAAGTGAATCCTCAGCCGGAAACTGACCTTGAAGGTAACGAGACGGGTAAATTTGCCATCGTTGATGCTGACAATCCTTTCCGCGCCTTAGCATTCAAGATCATGGATGACCGTTTTGGTGCGTTGACTTTCACACGGATTTATTCTGGGACTCTCAACAAGGGCGACACGATTCTCAATACTGCTACTGGTAAGACAGAGCGTATTGGTCGGATGGTGGAGATGCACGCCAACTCTCGTGAAGAGATTGATACGGCTCAAGCTGGTGACATCATCGCTATTGTGGGCATGAAAAATGTCCAAACGGGTCACACGCTCTGTGATAAGGATCATCCGGCAACTTTGGAGCCGATGGTTTTCCCTGACCCTGTAATCTCCATTTCTATTGAACCGACGAATAAAGGCGGTAATGAGAAAATGGGTGTTGCACTCAACAAGATGATGCAAGAGGATCCTTCTTTCCGCGTCGAAACAGACCAAGAAAGTGGCGAAACAATCATCAAGGGTATGGGTGAGCTTCACCTTGATATTAAGGTGGATATCCTTAAGCGTACTTATGGTGTCGAGGTTGCGGTTGGTAAGCCTCAGGTTGCTTATCGTGAGTCGATCACTAAGGAGTACGCTGATACTTATATTCACAAAAAGCAGTCTGGTGGTTCTGGTCAGTTTGCAAAGATCGACTACGTTATTGCTCCCGGTGAGACTGGTAGTGGTTTTGAGTTCGAGTCTAAGGTTACTGGTGGTAATGTGCCTCGTGAATTCTGGCCTGCGGTTCAGAAGGGTTTTGAGCAGTCTATCGAAAAAGGTGTGCTGGCTGGATTCCCTTGTGTTGACCTGAAGGTGACACTTACTGATGGTGGTTTCCACCCGGTTGACTCTTCGGCGATCGCCTTCGAGATTGCAGCGAGAAGTGCATACCGTCAGTCTTTGCCTAAGGCTAAGCCCCAGATTCTAGAGCCCATCATGAATGTGGACGTGTTTACCCCTGATGCCCATGTGGGTGATGTGATTGGTGACCTCAACCGTCGTCGTGGCATGATCAGATCTCAGGAAACAACGCCTACTGGTGTTCGCATCAAGGCAGAAGCACCTTTGAGCGAGATGTTTGGTTACATCGGCTCTCTGCGTACCATGACATCTGGTCGTGGTCAGTTCTCCATGCTGTTTGACCACTATGCTTCTTGCCCAAAAAATGTGGCTGAGGAAGTCATTCAGGAAGCAAAAGAGCGCGCTGAAGCGAAGAAGTAATGTTTGCTTTCTAAAAGCTAAACTTCAAATAATTTTGAATTTACCGATTGGTTTTATGCCAGTCGGTTTTTTCTTTGGTAATTTTGAAACAGTAATTTACCAAATCTTTTAATCGTTATGGGATATCGTCTCTATGATTTTTTGCCATCAGGAAATGCGTACAAAGTGCGTCTGTTACTCCACCAATTAGAGATTCCTTTCGAGCGTATTGAGAAAAATATTTTAGTAGGAGAAACAAGAACAGCAGAATTTCTTGTTATCAACCCCAATGGACGTATTCCTGTTTTAGAAATTGCGGAGGGTCAATATTTAGCTGAATCTAATGCAATTTTATTTTATCTCAGTCAGAATACAGCTTTCTTTCCCAGCGATCCGTGGGAACAAGCTCAAGTGATGCAATGGTTATTTTTTGAGCAATATAGTCACGAGCCAAATATTGCTACCTCTCGTTATTGGATTTCGATTTTACAGCAGCCAGAAAAATATCAAGCAGCATTAAAACAAAAACAAAAATCAGGCTATGCAGCTCTGAAAATTATGGAGAAACATTTAAGTAAAAACGAGTTTTTTGTCGGTAATAAATATTCAATTGCTGATATTGCTTTGTATGCTTATACTCATGTTGCCCATGAGGGCAATTTTGATCTAACTCAATTTTCTAATATTAATCAGTGGGTGAACACAATTGCGGCACAAGCTAAATATATTGCCATTACAGAGCACGAATAAAGATTGCCGGCGATCGATCGCCCTCTGCTAAAATTACCGTCTTTATCTTTGCTTCATATATAAAATTTTTCAAGAAAAATCGATTCATGGTGAAAAATAGAACTTAAAACCATTAACTTTTTCATCATGAAACAGAAATTTAATAGCGTTGTCTTTGTGAGCAGTATTATCTCAACCAGTATTTTTCTGCTCAGTGCAAAAGCTGTAACAGCATCCGTTCTGCACAAAGACTGGATTTATACTCTGGACGCCTATAATGATGCCTCCCCTTTTGATAGCTCTGGCAATAGCGAGTACGAGATCTTCGGTTCAGCCTATCAAGTTGCCAATGAAAAAATCACTATTGCAATTAATGCAAACTTTAGTTTTGACGGTATTGCAAACAACTTGGCATCGGGCGGAAAAGTGGATTTTGGTGATATCTTGCTCAACTTTACGGGTGAAAACTTAGAAGCGGCAAACGGTGAATTGTTTGGGATTCATTTTATCGAGAATAATGACTCTGGCATTACAGAATTAGGGGTATATAGCCAAGTAACAGCGAGAGAAGTCGCAACAATTAATAATGGATTTGAAAACTTAGAGCACTATAACGACACAATTCTGGCAGAGAATGTAACGCCAAAAAATGGAGAATTTGCTTACGATGATCCGTATTTTAATCAAGCAACAAATATATTTAATGTCATTGAATCTGGGACAAAAATAGGGGATATTCAGCTGTTTAAAGATGCGACAAGCTTGGGTTTAGATTTTGAACATTTTGGCGCTTCTGGCTCAGAGTTATTCGCGATCCAATTTGCAGAGTCGCTATTGCCAAAAGAGTTGGGAATTTATCATTTTGCGCCGGAGTGTGACAACGATATTGTGGCTGGATATATTAATGCGGAACCTGTACCGACGCCGACAGCAATTTTACCTGTCTTGCTGGGTTTTGCGAAGGCTGTTTGGCGCAAGAAAGCTAGAAAAATTTCAAATAACTATTAATAGTAGATGTTTGCTGATGAATATATTTGAGGGCGATCGCCGGCAAACATGCTAGTAATCTTAGGGAATATTCTTTTCATTTTTACGAATTATCTGTGCTATTGCGTCGCTTTGAATTTTGGGTTTACGCGCTGATTGGCTTAATCCTTGTTTTGCTGCTGGGTTATCAGTGGGTTTTAGTCGAAGAAATCGACAGCTACGATCCGCGTTTTACTGCCGAAAATTTGGCCGTCATTATTAACGAATCCGATGAGCTGAGTGTGCAAATTGGCGAATATTATCAGCAGCAGCGACAAATTCCGGATCGCAACATGGTTCGTGTGAGCTTTGCGCCGGGAAAAGAGAAGCTTGAGGTTGCAGAGTTTCAGACAATTGAAAGACAAGTTAAGCGACAAGTTTCGGCTCAGGTACAGGGTTTTGCGCTCACTTGGGCGGCTCCTTATCGCGTGGATTGTATGTCGATTACGAGTGCTTTTGCGTTTGGTTTCGACTCCAAATATTGTGCGCAGCGATGCGATGCGACGGCACCGAATGCGTATTTTAATCGCTCTAGTTCGCGGCCTTATCAAGATTTTCAGGTGCGACCGACAATGATGTTAGCGGCAACCAATTTTACGCAGGCGAAACAGTTAATTGACCGGGGTGTGGCGGCGGATAGTACGAATCCTTTGGGCACTGGTTATCTCGTTAGTACAACGGATTCGGCACGTAATGTCCGGGCGAGAACGTTTGGCCTAGCGCAACAATTTTTACGGAGTCGTTTCAAGATCGAAATTATCCAAGCGAATACGCTTAAGGATCGCGAGGATGTGATGTTCTATTTCACGGGACAGGTACGGGTCGAAAACTTAGAGACGCTCAATTTTCAGCCGGGGGCGATCGCCGATCATCTAACATCGTTTGGCGGCAAACTCACCGCAGAAACCGGGCAAATGAGTAGCTTACGCTGGTTAGAAGCCGGGGCAACAGGCAGTTATGGTTCAGCCTTAGAACCCTGCAATTTTCTTGAAAAATTCACCGATGTCGGCGCAGTGATGGAAGCCTATTTGGACGGTTTTACTTTGCTTGAAAGTTACTGGCAAAGCGTCCTCTGGCCCGGACAAGGCGTTTTTATTGGTGAGCCGCTAGCCCGTCCGTTTAGTGCAGTGTCTCAGCAATCAGCACCATGAGATGGATAATTGCCCTTTTTTGCCCAAGATCTGACAGTGAAGCCGTTATTCTGAAATCTGTCAAGAATACAGCGACGGCTCAAAAACCTGTAAAGTAGGTTCATTTCTTGAGAGTATGTGATCATGACTGGGGCTTTAAACTGGCTGCTATGGGGCTTCGGAATTGCATTTGTTTTGGCATTATTTCCGCTGTCGTGGCTATATTTGCGCGGGATGTTTCGGAAGGACAGAACGTTTGATTTACGAGGCACTCCCCCCAACACTCCGGGTTTCCTGCTGACTTTAGCGAGCTTATCGGATTCTCACCTGACATCTGGCGAACCGATTCGTTTTTTTGCGGATATTGAAGAGTTGCAAAAGGAACGAATTCGGGCGATCGCCGAAGCAAAAGAAAGCATCCAGTTTGAGACCTTTTTAATGTCGCCTGGTTCACGCACGAGAGATTTTGCCAAGGCTCTAGAAGAACGAGCGAGGCAAGGCGTTAAAGTACAGCTGCTCGCCGATAGCTATGGCGCAAAAGATCTCCCAGAAGAATATTGGCAGAGCTTGCGTGAAGCCGGTGTTGAGGTCGAATTTTTTAATCCTTTTTCGTGGCGATCGCCCATCGACAGCATCCGACGCAACCATCGCAAACTATTAATCATCGATCAAACCACAGCCCTGATCGGCGGCGCAGGCATCTCTGGTTTTTGGGATGGAGAAGTCCCCCCCACCGCACAAGAACCCTGGTTCGACTTCGAAGTTCATTGGCAGGGTGAAGCCGTCGGTTGGCTGACCGGATTATTTTGGCAACACTGGCTCAGCGCAGGCGGTACAGTCGATCTACAGCAACATCAACCCCGGCAATCAGCCGAGCATGATCACGGCCCACTGCTAATCACCTCCGGCGAAGATCCGACCCCAGACAATTCACCCATCCGCAGCCTATTTCAGACCTGTTCTATCTCAGCCCAAAAACGCATTTGGATCGCCTCTCCCTACCTATTACCCGATCAATTCACTTGCGAAATTCTTGCCCAAGCCTGCAAGCGCGGTGTTGATGTTCGTGTTTTGACCATGGGGCCTTGTAGTGATAAAGATTACGTTTACTACACTTCTCGCCAACATTACGGGCCACTCTTGAAAAGTGGTATCAAACTGTACGAATATCAGCCCAGTATGATGCACGCTAAAGTGATCCTAATCGACGAAGAATTAGCCTGTATGGGCAGTGCTAACCTCGATCCCCGCAGTTTTTTTCATAACGATGAACTAAATGTTTGCAGCCCAAATTCATCCCTCATTGTTAATATCGAAACCTTCTTTGAACGAGGTTTTTCGCGAAGCAAACTCATCGAATTTCGACGCTGGAAAAGACGTCCTCTTAAACATAAAGTGATTGGTAGTATTTGTGATCTTGCTTATTGGCAACTATAAATTTTATGCAGAAAAATATAGGCTAAATGTGTTGATCAAAACAGCATCTGGTCAACACAAACTAGATTAGTCTCCTTTCTCTCAATCACCAGAAACGTTACAACAGATAAAGATAATTGCTTGACTCTATTTATTTCCTATGCTGAAAACGCTCCGCATCACACTGACTTCTCTCTGCCTAATCGCTCTGTTGTGGCTGCCTACGAATGCGGCCTACGCTCTTGGCGGCGAACAACCTGAACTGAATCAACCGGCTCCAACTTTTACGCTGATGGGAAATAACGGTGTCGATGAGATTGGCGAATTTTCCTTGGGTGATTACCTCGGACAATGGGTTGTACTGTATTTTTATCCCCAAGATTTCACGCCCGGTTGCACCCTCGAAGCTCGTCGTTTTCAGCAAGATTTACCGAAATATGTTGAACGAAATACCCAAATTCTCGGCGTGAGTGTGGATGATGTGAAGTCCCATGAGGAATTTTGCGATGCGGAAGGTTTAGCTTTTCCTTTGCTGGCTGATAGCAAAGGTAAAGTCAGTAAAAGCTACGGTTCTTATTTGACGGGTTATTCTCTGCGCCATACTTATCTCATTGATCCAGAGGGTCTTTTGCAAAAAGTGTATCTCGGCGTAAACCCTGCTATTCATAGTCAGGAAGTGCTTACAGACCTTGATTCTTTCGTCGCAAATTCCTAAACCGAGCTTCCCCGAATGGGGTAAAATCTACTGGATTAAGCGCTTGTCCACATCGTTGTTTTAGAAAAGAAGATTTCCTCCATGATTCACGATATTTTTATGCCCGCCCTCAGCTCCACGATGACCGAGGGCAAGATCGTCTCTTGGACAAAAGCGCCGGGGGATAAAGTCGATAAAGGTGAAACCGTTGTGGTGGTGGAATCTGACAAGGCTGATATGGATGTGGAAACGTTTAATGCGGGTTTCCTCGCGGCAATTGTTGTCGAAGCGGGTGATGAGGCTCCGGTCGGTTCGGCGATCGCCTTCGTTGCAGATACCGAAGCAGAAATCGAAGAAGCCAAACAAAAAGCTGCAGAATTGAAATCCAGTGGTGGTAGTTCTGCCCCTGCTGCTCCAAGTCCCGCCCCTGCTGCACCTTCACCGACACCAGCCCCAGTTGCCGCAGCTCCAAGTCCCGCTCCCGCTCCTGTGGTTAATGAAGGCCGAATTATTGCGTCTCCTAGAGCGAAGAAACTAGCAAAGCAATTTAGCGTTGACCTAAAAACTGTCGCAGGCTCCGGCCCCCATGGTCGTATCGTTGCCGAAGATATTGAAAAAGCAGCCGGTCAAACACCTTCTGCACCTGTCGCTGCACCTCCTGCCGCTACCCCTGCCCCCACTGCGAAACCTGCCGCAGCAACGCCTGCCCCTGTTGCCGTTACGCCGGGTGAGGTCGTTCCCCTCAACACCCTCCAGCAGGCCGTTGTTCGCAACATGAACGCCAGCCTTGCTGTACCGACTTTTCATGTGGCCTACGACATCACTACCGATGCCCTTGACGCTCTCTACAAGCAAATCAAAAGCAAAGGCGTCACGATGACTGGTTTGCTCGCCAAAGCTGTAGCTGTCACACTTCAGAAGCACCCTGTCGTCAACGCCAGCTTTAGTGGTAATGCCATCAAATATAGCGGTGGTATTAATATCGCGGTTGCTGTCGCAATGCCTGACGGTGGCTTGATTACGCCCGTGCTCCAAGGTGCGGATCAGATGGATATTTATTCTCTTTCCCGTGCATGGAAAGATCTAGTTGCTCGCGCTCGAACTAAGCAATTGCAACCGGATGAGTACAGCACTGGAACTTTCACACTGTCGAACCTCGGCATGTTTGGTGTGAGTAGCTTTGACGCGATTCTCCCGACTGGACAGGGTTCAATCTTGGCGATTGGTGGTTCTACACCCAAAGTTGTCGCGACGGCAGACGGTATGTTTGGTGTGAAAAAATCGATGACGGTCAACATTACTTGTGACCACCGCGTAATCTACGGTGCGGATGCGGCGGCATTCCTCAAGGATTTAGCTGATTTGATTGAAAACAATACGCACTCTTTAACGCTCTAGAAGTTTTGAGTTTAGGCGATCGCCATTAACAAAATCTACGTTTGTCATGCCCTTCATTTTTTGAAGGGCTTTTTTTGTGGAGAGCACAACTTTTAGCAAGAAAAAGACTAAATTATTTCGCCAAATCTTGCCCAATCATGAGCCGATGTCCGTCGATAGTTTTGACCCCAAATTCGCGCATTTTCCAAGGTTCATTTTTGAGCTGTTTCGTAATCTCAGCCCCCTTCGACAGCACGGATGCGTAGTATTTATCGACGTTGTCAACAACAAAATAACCGAAGTAGGAATGGTCTCCCAATTCACTGGCGGGTGTGGCATCGGGGCAATGTCCGGCCATAATGCGACAACCTTCTTTTTCAAACATTTGCCATCCCGAATCGTTCATCTCGTGGATAGTGAAACCGAGAACATCACGATAAAAGATAGCTGTTCTTTCTAAATTAGCAACGGCTAAAACGTGGATTGTACTTTGAATATTCATGGGCGATCGCCTCTGCTATTCCCCTCATTTTATCAACACTTTAGAGGTGAATTTTTCTCATGAAAAAAGACAGCCCATTGGACTGCCCCTTAAATAATTTTCAAAATGTTATAAAAAAATTTAATTACTGCAGACAAACTAAAACTTAGTTAATCTCTTTACCGCCGCCCCAGTATTCGCCACGGACATTTGCTTGAACGAGCACGAAGCCAGAAACATTCTGAAGATCTTCTTCATTATAGTTTCTCATGATGTTCCAGATGTCTGCACGAGTGACGTTGGGGTGAAGCTGCTCAAGATCCACTTCGCTGTCGTAGGAAGTAGGGTTCTTGAGGAAGTCCACCATCGCGAGAATGTTGTCGCGGCGAGGATCTGCACCTTCGAGGTCGTAGGAAGAAAGACTAACGTTGGGGTTACCCTTCGTACGGCCACTATTGTGACATTGAGAGCAAGTGCTATAAAAAAGACGCTCACCCTTAGCAACCTGCGCGTCACTAAGAACAACTGTTTCAGTCTCGCTGAGGTTGACAGTACGGTCTGCTTCTCTCAGTTCTGTCGCGTTTGCCATGCCTGTGTTGAGTTGCCAGAACAGTAGAACAAAGGCAGTAATTCCGAAAATAAATTTTTTGAGTGGGTCAATCCCCAGCATCTTATTCATGTTTTTCCTCAATACAGCAATAAAGTAATAAATCTATCTCCACTTATTTAACTGTGAAGGCAGTCCTACAGGCAAGATTTTGTCGTTGCTTTAGGTATATATTCTTATGGCTTTTTTTTGATTAATGATAGTTTTGGTCGGTGTTGGCCGTAATCCATACTCATGATGACATTCGCGCGAATCTTTCTTGAAAAACTGTAAAAAATAGCAATGTTTTAAGGAAGATTAAGGATATCTATAATTTTGTGTATTTCGCTACTTTCCTCTAATGTTTTTGTATTTTTTGCTACCATTTATTTTGGTGACTAAAGTCATGTTTTAGGAGAATTTAGCTCCTAATTTGGTGTGATTTGTGGGGCGGCGATCGCCAGACAAACATCACGGGCGAGCTAGAGTCTGCTCACTGAGATTTCCCATATTCAACGCGATAGTAGATTTATTGGCACACAACAATTTCTTTCGACCAACTGACTAAGTATTATGAACAACGCGACTTTGACTTCTACAATTCCTAACCGCTCAGCCTTGGCTACTTTGGAACCCGATTTTTTACAAAGGGGCGATCGCGGTGCGGCTGTGACCTGTCTTCAGCGGGCTTTAAATGAGCTGCGGTTGTATCAAGGTGAGTGTGATGGTCAGTTTGGCTATAAGACGATGGATGCAGTGTATGTTGCGCAGAAACGTTTGGGTCTAGAGGCGACGGGCGTGTTTGATCAATCGACTTGGTATGGCTTAACTTTTTGGTCGACAGATGTGAGCACTGTCACGCCTCCGTTACGCCGTCGTCAGGGTTGGTCACCGTTTAGACGAGCGGCTAAGTTTTTTGGGATTTAATTTTTTTAAAGCTTGGTTGATGGGTGGCGATCGCCAAAGTTATTGCTGCAAAATCTGGCTAATGGCCGCCGCACAGTCGGGTTGTGTGCCAAAGGGTTGCCCTAAATGAAATTCTGTTTGGGGATAATCTTGTTGCAACTGCTGGACTTGCTCGGCGATCGCCGCCGGAATTTTGCCAGAAAAGAGAAAATACGGTATAACACAAATCGCTCGATGGTCAGTCATTGTGGCGATCGCCTCGGTCAAATTAGGTGCCGTTGCCCAATAAGCTGTTATCGCTTGCAAGGAGCGAGCAAAGGTTTCTATTTTTGGATTTGCGCCAGTGCGACGACTGCCATGGGCGAGCAAAACACGCTTAGCTGCTGGATATTTGGCAAATTGTGGTTCGAGAAACGGAGCTAAACGACCTTCTGCGCCGAGATAATCTAAGACTTTGATTTTGACGGCTGGAAATTTTGACATGAGTGGGGCGATCGCCGCCGGGATATCTTCACGCACATGGACACCGGGCGAGAGAAATAAGGGCAATATGTGCAATTGCCGTTCTGCCGTAGATGCTTGCTGCTGTAAAAAACGGGCGATCGCCGCCGTTAAAGTAAGCTCCGTACATTCCAAATATGCCCCCAAAATAGGATGATCAACTTGCGCCTGCACTTGAGCCATTAGCGCCGTAAACTCCCGACGATAGGCCTCGCTATAACTGCCATGCACCACCACCACCGATAATTTTTGCATTACATTTTCAGCCTCTTAACACCGCGAATCAAAATTATTCAAACCCGCCCTTAACCTTACAGAAATTTGCCAAACTATTCCCCCAGAGAATCACCGTAAGCTACGATATGACGAGAAAAAATTACGGGAGAATGCAGCTGTGCAATGTCCGAAATGTCGAGAAGTAGACTTAGGCGATCGCCTGTTGAGCGACGATCTCACTAGCTATCACTGCGAAAAATGTGAAGGGAATTGGCTATCGGGTGAACGTTATCAAGCATGGCAAAATAGCCAAGAACGCGCCAAAATTGTAAATACGACTCTCAATACGCTCGATTACACAGTCAAAGCAGCCGAAACCGATAATAAAGCCGCTCTTTGTCCCGAATGCAAACGCTATCTTTCTCGCGTAAAAGTCCCCGTTGATCAGCCTTTTTATCTCGAGCGCTGCCCAGAATGCAATGGTTTTTGGTGCGATCGCCACGAATGGGAGGTTTTGAGAGAACTCCAGCTTCATGCCAGCCTCGAATATATTTTCACCAGCGAATGGCAACAAAAAGTTCGCGAGCAACAGCACACGATTAGCGAACGCCAAGTCCTTATTCAAAAGCTCGGCCAAGAATTAGCCACAGAAGTATTTACCCTCGGCGAAAAATTAGAAGCCGATAAAAATGGTGATTTTGCCGTTGCCTATCTCGCCCGTCGCGTCACCGAAGCTTCCTAAATTTAGCGGTATCACTGAACAGTTAGACCATGAAAAAGCCAGATCAAGTTGTTAAAAACTCAATCCGGCTCAATCCATTTGTTTAGCAATTAGCGCGGAGCTTAACTTCTGAGCGTCGCCTTAAATTTTTTAACGACAGCATCACGAACCTTTTGGTGAATCGGCTCAATTTCTTCATCAGTCAATGTGCGATCGCCCGCCCGATATTTCAGATTAAACGCCAAACTACGCTGACCATCCGGGACGCTTTCACCACGATATTCATCAAACAGTTCAACCCCAACCAGTAGCTTTTTCGCAGCCTTTTGCATCGCCATTTGTAGCTCCGCTACCGCTGCATCCGTCCCGACGAAAAACGCCAAATCTCTCTCCACAGCCGGATAAGTCGAGAACACCTTAAAGACTGGCACTGTCTGAGATGGCCGACTGAGAACCGTTTGCAACATTTCTAGCTTTAACTCAAACACGTAAACCGCATCCATCAAATCTTTTTCCTGACGAACTTGCGGATGCACCTGCCCGAATACACCAACCTGTCTGCCCTGCAACCAAAGCGACGCCGTCCGACCGGGGTGCAGCATTTCATTATTTGTTTCAGGACGATACGAAATGTCCAGATTGAGCTGCTCAAATACAGACTCCAAAAGTCCTTTTGCTTCAAACCAAGTCATCGGCAGCGTTTTACCGCCCGTCGTCCACTGACTATTCGGAATTAGATCGCCACCCAAAATTCCAGCTAAATAATCAGCTTCAGCGTGACTGTCATTCTCTGACCAAAAAACCCGGCCAATCTCAAAAGCATTTAAAGCACCGTTGCCCCGCGCTTGGTTGTAGGCAAAAGCATCGATTAATCCTGTGAGTAACTCTTTGCGGAGCGCGGAGTATTCAACAAATAGCGGATTACTAATTTTGATATCGGCGAGTTCTGGTTTGACGAGTGAATAATGCACGACTTCGGTGAGACCGATCGCCCGAAAACTATCGCGCAATTTGCGGTTAATTTGCTCTGTTGAGGACAGATAACCTGTGGCGACTTGAGTTGGTAAGGTTTCGCAAAAATGATCGTAGCCGTACAGCCGCGCGACTTCTTCGATTAGGTCAATTTCTCGCTCTAAATCGCGGTAACGGTAGGGAGGCACGGTGACTTCCCAAACATTTGCTGTCTCGGTTGGCTCGAGCTGGCAATTGAGGTCTGTCAAAATCCGTTCGACATCGACACTGGGCACGTCAAATGTTTCGTCACCTTGGCGCACGGGGCCTAAAATTCGGTGAATTTGTGCCAAACGTAATGTGATTTTAGGTTGAGCATTTGGGTCTGGGCGGGTATCTTGAATGCCACGATTAACGACTGTGCCGCCAGCGAGATCTTGAAGTAAGGCGATCGCCCGTTCTGCTGCACGATCTAGTTCCACTTGGTTAACGCCCCGCTCATAGCGCGTCGAAGCCTCACTGCGCAATGATTGTGCTCGAGACGAACGCCGAATGGTTACTGGGTCAAATAACGCTGCTTCTAAAACAATATTTTCAGTGCCATCGTAGACTTCCGTTTCTTCGCCACCCATCACTCCAGCCAAAGCAACAGGCACATCACCCGCTGTAATCACTAAATTATTTTCGACCAACTTGCGCGACTGGTCATCGAGTGTTTTGAGTACTTCACCCGCTGCGGCAAAACGGACACCCAGCGTCATGCCATCAGAGCCAGCTACTTGCTGCAAACGTTCGCGATCAAAAGCGTGGAGCGGTTGCCCCCATTCCAGCAGGACATAATTGGTAATATCAACCACGTTATTAATCGGTCTAGTACCCGCTGCTTGAAGCCGGAATTTCAACCAGTCTGGGGACGGTTCAATCTTGACGCCTTCAATGACAGTACCAATATATGCAGAACAGGCTTCTGGATTTTTGACGGCGATCGCCAAATCATTAGCCTTTGCACTCACCGCCGTAATTTCCGGTAAACGTACCTCTGCCCCCGTCAAAGCCGCCACCTCGCGCGCCACACCAACCATACTTAGTGCATCCGCTCGGTTCGCCGTCGCCGTCAGATCCAAAACAACATCATCCAAACCCAGCAAAGGCCGGACATCCATGCCCGGTTGCAGATTTGCTTGCTGAAAAATATAAATTCCTTCCGAATCTTTTTCTAAACCCAACTCTGAAAGCGAGCAAATCATGCCTTCGGAATTAACACCGCGCAGCTTTGTCGGCTTTAATTTCAAGTCCACCGTCGGCAAATAAGTTCCCAAAGTCGCTACCGGCACAAAAATATCTGCTTTGACATTCTTCGCACCGCAAACAATTGTCGATAATTCTGCCGCTCCAATATCAACCGTACAGACGCTCAATTTGTCCGCATCTGGATGAGGCTCGCGAGTCATCACCCGACCGACAACCACACCATCAGCCAAAAGACGACGGTCTTCGATTTCCTCTACCTCAAACCCGGCTACCGTCAAAGTTTTCGCTAACGCCTCCGGCGAGAGGGTAATATCAACAAATTCTTTTAACCAGTTCAGAGAAATCCGCATTGACTTTGGGGCATTACATTACAGTTTAAGCAATTTATTCTAAACGTTTTCCCTCCCTTTACTCTGGAAAAAGTTCGACTTCAACTGATTCTGATCTCGCAAAGCATCGCTTGTGCAGATGAATTAGAAGCTGGTTTGAAAGTTATCGGCATGTCATGATCGGTCTGCAGAAATTTAAGATTGTAAGATATGCTATTAGCGAATAATCGTCTAAAACTTGTCAAATCTTTGGCGATCGCCAATCATGTCGAAACACTGAGATATGATTGAATGGCGAACAACTTTTTTGCTCGTTCCTCACACATCTTTCTCCCCATATCCTCTGATCTGCCGCATTACGTGGTGATCCCACGCGACGTAAGGTGACTCTGCATGAGCTACTGCATTAACCCCGAGTGTTCTGATCCAAAAAATCCGTTAAAGTCTAGAGTCTGTAAAGCTTGTGGCAGTAGTCTAACCCTACGCGATCGCTACAAACCATTAAAAAGCTTAGGGCAAGGCGGTTTCGGGGCTACTTTCCTAGCCGTAGATTTGAGCCTGCCGGGTAAACCATCCTGCGTCATCAAGCAGCTCCGCCCTTCCACCACAGTGCCGCATTTGTTCCAGATGGCACGAGAACTATTCGAACGCGAAGCCCAGACCCTCGGCCGCATCGGCAACCATCCCCAAGTACCGCGCCTATTAGACTATTTCGAACACGAACATCAGTTTTACCTCGTCCAAGAGTACGTCAAAGGCAATAACCTCCAACAAGAAGTCAAGAAAAACGGCGTCCTGAGCGAAGCAGGCGTACGGCAATTCCTCAGCGAAATGCTACCCATGTTGCAATATATTCATTCGCAACAAGTGATTCACCGTGACATCAAACCCGCAAACTTAATTCGCCGAGAACAAGATAAAAAATTAGTCTTAATTGACTTTGGGGCGGTTAAAAATCGAGTCAACCTCGATGAAGTTGAAAATAGTTCAGACGATACTGCATTAACCTCCTTTGCTGTTGGCACACCCGGTTATGCCCCCCCAGAACAGATGGCAATGCGGCCAGTCTATGCCAGTGATATTTACGCGATTGGCATCACCTGTTTGTATCTATTGACGGGAAAATCACCAAAGGATCTCGATTACAACCCCAATACAGGGGAAATGATGTGGGAATCTTTCGTCGACATTAGCAACAGCTTTGCTAGTGTGATGCGCAAGATGTTAGAAAGTTCGGTCAAACACCGTTACCAATCCGCTGAAGATGTATTAAATGCGCTCGATATGGAACCCTACATGGAGAGCTTGGCGCAGGGTATGGCGCAGGGTGCAGGGGAAACAAATTTTGCAGGCACGACGGGTGGCGTTTTAGACGATAGTGATGGTGATCAAAGCGGGGACAATTCAACATCTGCCAATTCACGTTTAGCAATGGCCATCCGAGCAAGACGCGATCGCCAAAAAGGTAGCGCGAGACGCGGACTAGGCAGTCGTGCAGGTCAAGGCGGGACAGTCAAGAAAAAAAGTACCCTCAATCGGATGGCACCGGGAGCAGGAGCCAAACCACTTAATTCCTCCAAACTATCCCGGACCAATGGTCAGAAAAAGCCTGGATCAGCTATTAAGCTCACTGACAAAACATTGCTCCATGCTTACAAAAAAGGACGGCGTGATTTCGGACAACAGACCTTAATGAGCATCAATTTATCTCAAGCCAATTTACCTAGTTGTATCTTTCACCAATCCCGCATGATGCGCGCCAACTTTCAGGGTGCAAATTTAGCGAATGCGGATTTCGGTAAAGCCAATTTGGCAAACGCCAATTTCAGAGACGCTAATCTAGGGCGAGCCTATTTTAGCTATACCAATTTGAGTAATGCAGATCTGCGCGGCGCGAATCTGAGTTTTGCCTATTTGAACTATGCCATCCTTGACGGAGCTAATCTCTGTGGAGCGAATTTGACGAATGCAAAAATTGCGCCTGATCAATTAAAAAAAGCAAAAACGAACTGGGCCACAATTATGCCCAATGGTAAACGCGATTTATTTTAAGAGAGAATTAGCCAGCATCAAAACAATCAACTTGAAGCGATAAAAGAAGAGAAATTTAATAATAAGCTAGATTTTCTGCTTCACAATCAACAGATTTAATCATCAATCGTTTTATCCTGAACACCCCGCATAATTCGAGATAACTCACTCTTCTCATCCACAGAAATCCGAGTTGGCGAACCACTAATAATTCGCTCGTAATTCCGGAACGAATCCTTAATATCTGGTCCTTCCACACTAATCGAATATTCCCGAATTCCCTTATCGTGCCAAGAACCACGCATCTTAAAGACATTGAGTGCACGGGACATTTCGCCACGAATTTCAACATACTGCAACATCAAGATTGTGTCCGTAATCGTCGAGATATGCGATTCCGTAATCGAGTGTGCACCCATAAACTGATCCGTTGTATTCGTGAAGAAACCAGTAATTTCTTCCTGCTTGGCATAACCAGTCACACCAATGACAAACTGACGAAACGCATTATTTGTCACACCACGCGCCAGTGCTGACAAAGAGTCAATCGCAATACGTGATGGTTTAAATTCTGAAATCTCAGACTTAATCATCTGCAAATGATCTTCCAAACCAGCCGACTCAGGATAAGAACACAACAACTTCAGCAAGCCTTTTTGCTCCATTTCCTCAAAATCAATACCCCAAGACGATGCATTACGCGAAAGCTGTGCCCGCGATTCTTCATAAGCGAATAGAATTGCTCGTTCCCCACGGCGGCAACCTTCTTCCAAAAACTTACTCACAAGCAGCGTCTTACCAGTACCCGTCGCACCCGTCGCTAAAATAATTGAATCCTTAAAGAAACCACCACCACACATCTTGTCGAGCGTTTCCACACCTGAAGAAATACGCGCATTCGAAGACCGTTGAGTTAAGCGCATCGCTCCCAGCGGGAAGATATTAATACCATCGTTAGTAATCGTAAACGGATATTCCCCCTTCATGTGGGTCGTACCCCTGAGCTTCAGGATTTCAATCGTCCGGCGACGTCTTTCTCCTTCCAGCACGTTTCGTAAAATAATTACGTTATCCGAAACGAATTCTTCTACACCAAAACGAGCAACAGGGCCATATTCATCAAGACGCTCTGTTGTCATGATCGAAGTGACAGCCAAAAATTTTAAACGAGCCACTAACCGAAAAATTTCGCGGCGGACAACCGGAGCAGCATCATACTGCTGGAATACGGCTGTTACCGAATCGATAGAGACTAGTTTGGCATCATATTTACGAATCGCATACTGAATTCGCTCGATCAGGGCTGAGAGGTCGAAGTTACCGACAACCTCTTGTCCATCAGGATCGGGTGAGGCATCTAAAATAAATAGTTTGCCTTCATCTACAAGGCTCTGTAAATCCCAACCAAAGCTGTAAGCGTTTTGAATAATGTCTCTAGGAGATTCTTCAAAGGTGACGAAAAGACCTGAATAATCAAAGTGTTTGATGCCGTGATACAGAAACTGAATCGCCAAAAGCGTTTTTCCTGTACCAGAAGTACCACTCACTAGGGTCGTTCTGCCAGATGGTAAGCCTCCATGGCTAATTTCATCTAAACCTTCGATGAGGGTACGAATTTTTTGTACGCCTTTAATGGCTCCATTATTTGGAGAGGTTGGCTGATTCATCACTTAGCGTCTTGGAGTTCAAATTAAATGGGTATAAAAAGCTCGATTCTCTTGACCTTTAATAATCTCAGAAGAATTGAAGAAAGGAAAGGTTCGCTCGTCTCGGCAGGCTTCTGTGAAACGAGCGGGCTTGAACGGTTGGTTATAGTTCGCTTTCTCTTTCCAGAAATTCTTCGTAGAGTAGGTCGAGACCAATGAGGACTTTTTCACGGTCGGATAGATCCCCGATAATTTTGCGGACAGGGGGGGGCAGAACTTTAGAGAGGGTCGGCGTTGCCAAAATTTTGTCTTCTTCTGCAAGTTGTGGGTTTTTTAAGACGTCAATAACTTTTAGGGCATAAACACCTTTGAAGTCTATTTCCAAAATATTTTTTAGTGTTTTGAGTGCACGTACAGAATTGGGGGTATTTCCAGCAACATAAAGCTTTAAAACATAAGTTTTTTTTAGGGGATTCATAGTCTAGTGTGGCGAGGTAATAAATGTTTTAAACAGGGCAATAATTTTGTTTATATTATTTGTGCTGGCTGCAAATATGTTCTTAGTCTATCTGAAATAAGAGTTCTGATGGTAAATCTTCGCGAGGGATGGAACGACGATACATTTCGCAGAGGTGGGCGATGATATCGATGAGGGTGAGTCGGTAGTCGAGAAGGATGTCTTCGCTGCGGCCTTCTAGCTTGAGTTGTTGGGCAAATTCGTCCATTAATTTCATGTGTGTTTCGAGGATGTAGGACACTGAAATGTCGGCGAAAAAAGCTTGGTTTACGAATTCGTCTACGACTTGGTTTGTGGGGGGCCCACCGTCAAAATAACTGAGGACAATTTCACGGTAGTCGATTAAAAATTGTTTCTTGAAATCTGTTTGTTCTTCTGTGGAAAGGTTGCGATAGAAATACTGGGGGCTGCGTTTGTAATAGATGCCTAGGTAGCCTAATCGTTCGCGCAATTTGTCGGCGAGGCGGCGTTGTTGGAGGAGTAAAAATGCTTGGCGGTTATCGTCAGCTTGTTTTGTGGCTTCGTCTATCTGGGGTTTTTCGCTGAGGGCACAACTGGGCTTGAGGTGTAAAAACTGGGCGATCGCCCGCTCAATAGTTTTATTGAGAGTTTCCCATTGATCGAGGCTTAGATATTGCTCTGCGGCATGATAAGAGCAATTATTTTCTGTTACTCTTTCGGCAGGCAGATTTTCTAAACAAATGATGGTTGGTAGCAGTATCCCTAGTTGGGATAGCTGACTGAAATATGTCGAGAGTTGATCTATGCAAGAAAAAATTAGGCAATCAATTTTTTCTCTATTTTTCTGTAAAAAGTCAACTGATTTTGAGCCGCAGTCTAAATGCTGAAATTGATATTGTTCGTCACCAAGCTGAGAAGATATTTCTTCCCTTTGAGCGTCAGAAAAACCAATTGTGTAAAGGAAAAGTTTAGAGAGCAAAATAAAGACAACAAAAGTAGAAAGGATAAAAATGTAAAAGTGTTATGTCAGTGCTCTTCCTTGAAAACTGCGAAGCAAGTACTAGGCTTTAAGAATAACTGAATCTTATTGTAATTTTATCTGCCTATAGAATAGCATCAAGACTTACGATAAATTGTCTGCTTTCGTAGGCGAATCAGGCTATATGGCTCTGCTTGCTGAATTAATTCTACTGTTGAAAGATCAATAGAAAGTGGCTTCATCTCTTTTTCACGGCTGATTAATAAGATGGTTTCTTCTCCTTTATCTTCTTTGGCGAAATAGGCTTTTAGTTTGGATGGTCGTTCAAAAAAACGAATATTTTGGCCGGAGTAAAAAACCAAACTGGGCTTTTCAAAACCAACCATCACAACTTCTTCTTGGGGACGCTGTACTGCTTTGATGGTATCCGCAATTTCTCTCAAATTGGCTTGACGGTTTTGATCGAGTAATGCGCCTACGGGTAGCAAGGTGAACAGGATAAAGGCGAGCAGTGCGATCGCATTCGTCAAAAATAGGCCAAGGCGAGATTTGAATAAGCACCATAAAGCAACAATGGCGGCGATCGCCCAAGTTATTGCCCCAACCACTGGAAAAATTGATGTTTTGAAGGATTCGGCAAGGTTCGGCGCAGCGGGATCGAAGCCAATCACATTAGGGCTATACAGTAGAAATCCTGATAGAAAGGCGAGCATTAAAACGTTGACCGCACCGCTCCACCAGAAAAATTTTGAGGGCTGCTGGGGTTCTGTAATTAGGTGACTCCAAAGCAAAGCGATCAGAATTGAGGCCGCCGGCAGCAGGGGAATGGTATAGCTGGGTAATTTTGTGACCGCGATCGTAAAAAAGCCAAATATTGTAAAAAACCAAGCGCCTGCGAAAATACCAAGATGGGCATGGCGCGGCTGTTCTCGCCACTGTTTAACATGGTGCAGTTTTAAACGGGCGATCGCCGCCGGCAGATAAATTGACCAAGGAATAAAACCAATCAAAATCACCGGAAAATAAAAGTACCACGGCGCATCATGACCATTCACAACACCCGTGAAACGCTCATAGTTGTGATAGCCGAAAAATGTATCTAGATAAGTTTGACCATTGCGAAGAATGACGAGCACATACCAAGGCACGGTAATCACCGAAAAAACGATGGCGCCAGTAAGAGGCTTTGCTTCCAAAAAAACAGACCAGAAGCGACCCAAATATGCTAAAAAAGCAATGATAGTCAGACCGGGTAACGCAATGCCGACAGGGCCTTTTGTGAGGACAGCGAGGGCAAGACAAATGTATGCAGCGAGATACCAAGCGTTCGGCAGCCAACGATTAATCTGTTTCCCCCCAGTAGCGTAGCCGAAAAAAAAGCAGACCAAACCACTGCCCATACAGCCATTGAGCAGCATATCGGAAACGCCCATCCTCGCCCAGACAATGGTATGTAAGTTGAGCGCAATCAGACTACTGCCAATCCACGCGGCTAGCCAAACTTTGCGTTGACTCTGGGGATGTTCGGGGTTTTCGGCAGCGGCGGCAGTGGGGAAGCCAAATTTTTTGAGGACAAGAAAAATCATTGCCATTAAGGCGATCGCCGCCAAAGCGGAAGGTAACCTTGCGCCCCAAGCATTCACCCCAACAATTTTGTAGGCGATCGCCATCAGCCAGTACACAAGCGGCGGTTTATCGAAGCGAGTGACATCGTTGTAATAGGGCGTAATCCAATCACCAGTCACCAACATTTGCCGCGCTGCTTCTGCAAACATCGGCTCCGTTTCGTCTACCAGTCCAGTGCTCCCTAGCCGCCACAGAAAGGCGATCGCCCCCAATAAACCAAGGGCGATCGCCGAGCAGACGCGGGTCGTCACAGTATATTTTTCGAAGGTTTGATACCAACGCTGGAGCGGATGGGACTGTTGCATAAAGATAGGCAAATAAAGCTGTTGAGATTGTAACCCGCTATCGCAGGCTACCCTGCACCGATAGACAGCGTATCCGGGTCTAAAAGTTCCACCTGTCCAGAGTGGCCATCGAGTCGCACCCATTGCCCGGACTGCAATTTTTCTAGCGCAGCCGTCGCATTAATAATCATGGGTAAATGTTGCTGCCGCGCCAAACTAGCCCCTTGGGAGAGCAAGCCGCCTTTCGTGGTGATCACCCCTTTTAATTCGGGTAAATAGGCAAATAAGTTTTCGTGTAAATAAGGGGTGACGAGAATGTCGCCAGCTTTGATTTTTGGCGGTTGCTGCCAGTAGGGACAAAGCCGGACTTGACCGATGACCGATCCTTGACTGGCTCCTTGCCCGTGCAATTTTTGGAGAAAGCAGCTGCTGGAAACGGCTTCTTGGGCAGTGAGCTGACCGTAAATAATCGGTGGTGGTGGCTCGGATTCTGTTTGTTCGAGAATTAGCTGCGATCGCCGGTATTGAATAGTAAGTTGCAAATGAGGCCACTGTTGCGGATCGGGGGTTTGCAACTGCGCGCATATTTCTGAAAAATTGAGCCAAAAGATATCTTTTGTCGCGCTGAGATAGCCTTCGTTTTGCCACTGCTCGGCGATCGCCAACAAATGCCACCGAAACTGCGCCAAAAATAATTCTGTCAGTGTTTGGATTTCCTGCTGCAACTCAATCGTCTGCGCTAATTGTTTTGCCTGCCAACTTGCCGGAGTCGTGTTATTTTGGGCGATCGCCGGCTTGTAAAGATAATCAGTAATGCGTTGCCGAATCGAACCCGCACTTTCGCGCCATCGTTTTTGCGCCAGCTCCCAAGGATAATCTGCGCCGTCACCATACTGCTCTAGCCACTGATCGACTTGCTGGAAAACACTTTTGCCATCAGGCATATCGGCCAACTGTGCAAACAGCGCAGCTCGGCCATAACGTTTGCCATTAGGTTTGAGCTTAAAGTTTAAATTTTGGATATCTGCGGCGATCGCCTGCAAAGCTGCAAATTGCGCCGTTATCGTCTCCTCATCTAACTGAATCTGCAACAGCGATCGCCTGCCCCGCAGAATTAACTGACCCCGCAAAAAATGATCAAATAATTGACTCAGCACTTCCGTAATTTGCTCGATTCCTTGCTCTAACTCAACCAAACTTTGCTGCGGTAAATCTTGCCTTTCAGTGAATTGGAGCGTTTTTAATGTGGGCAAAAAATACTGCTTAACATCCTGCCGAAACTGACTCTGCCAAGTCCAATCCCAGCGTAAATAACGATAAAACAAACGCGGATGCGTCAAGACCGAGTGCCATCTCGC
>JBARRZ010000120.1:0-4918 GCA_049644465.1 Limnothrix sp. | reverse complement strand
GCTGCTTAGCTTTTGTAGATATCCCCAAGCAGTTAGAGCGGCGCATTGTTTGACTCACGGTTACGAATCCAGTTCATTCCATGTTTTGCCACCGTCTTGTGATTGAAAGACGGCATTGTTCTTATCCTATATTCCGCTCATAAAAGGGGGGGAAAAATAATTACAACGAGACAATGAGGGTTTCAGCGATTTCGAGGAAAATTAAGGAGAATTAATATTAATATCTCCTTAATTGACAATTGCGGAATAGTAGCCTTTTATACCAAATTCCCAAGATGTTTGATATGTGAGGATTTCTCTTTTAAATATTTTTTCGGCAAAATAAGAGCGGAATGTGGGTTCAAGGATTGCAGTCAGGAAATGCGCTTCAGCCTCTCACCTAAATTTTCTCATTATTGATTTGCCTACTCTCCTTTTTTGAGGGGTAAACGAATGGTGAATTGGCTACCTGTGACCGAATCGCTCTGGACTTGAATCGAACCTTGATGGACATCGGCGATCGCCCGAACAATGGCTAAACCTAAACCTGTGCCACCTGTTTTACGAGAACGGTCATTATTGACGCGATAAAATCGTTTAAAAATATGTTGCTGTTGTTCTAAGGGAATCCCAATCCCTGTATCCGTTATGGTGATCAGGGCAAAGCGATCATCCGCAGTTAATGTCAAAGAAATTGAGCCACCACTGGGGGTATAGCGAATCGCATTATCAATGAGATTGGACACAAGACGATAAAGTTGGGATTCATTACCCACCACATAAAGTTCACGGCTTGGTATTTCGTTGGTTAATGTCACATTCGCGGCGATCGCCATCTCTAAAAACTCTTCCGTTAAATCACTGATGAGATCATTGAGACAACAATTAACCCATGCCTCAACAATATTTTTTTGTTCCAGACGACTCAGAAGCAATAAATCATTGACTAACTGACCTAAACGCCGTCCCTGTCGCTCTACGGTTTGGAGCATTGTTTTCGTATCTTGACTATCGGCATCCAGTCGCAAAATCGCTTCTACAGTGGCAAGTAAACTGGCAAGGGGCGATCGCAACTCATGGGTAGCATCAGCCGTAAATTGTTGTTGCTGTTGGTAAGACTGGTAGATGGGCTGCATCGCTAAACCCGCTAACCACCAGCTAGATATAGCCACTAAACCGAGAGCCATCGGTAAGCTCACCCCTAGAATCCAACGAATGCGTTGATTTTCTTGATCAAATACCATGAGACTCCGACCAATTTGCAGATAGCCCCAAGAGTCATTGGCGGTACTGTGTTCATGGGTATTTGCACTATGCAAAATTGTGGTGAATTGACGATAACGGATGTCGTCCTGTTGAATGACTTGCCACGCTTCTGGTTTTAACTGTTGGGGCAGGGCATCGGGTTGATTGGGTGAGAATGCCAAAAGTTGCCCTTCGTTATCAAAAAGACGAATGTAGTAAAGACGGCGATCGCTAATCCCTGTGGTGTGGCGTTCGATCAATGTCGGCTGATTGATACAGGGTTGATTAACGAGACATAAATCCGGAAAGATTTGCTGTAAAACCCCCGTGGGACTGGCATTTTCAGGCAACATCGGCTCCAAACTATCATGCAAAGTTCCGGCGATCGACTCAATTTCCCGTTCAAGGGCAACCCAGTTTGCTTGCACAATGGAACGATAAACCCCTAAACCTAAAAAACTGAGAATACTACCCATCACGAGGGCATACCAGAGGGCAAATTTGATCCGACTGCGGGAAAAAAGATGGTGAATATTCATGGCTAAACCGTGAACCGATAGCCTTGACCGGAAACCGTTTCAATGGGGCAAGGACAGTCATACCCAGCTAGTTTGCGACGAAGGAGACGCATTTGTGCAGCGACCACATTACTCACCGGTTCCTCATCGAGATCCCAAAGTTGTTGACGAATTTTACTGCCTGCAATGATGCGATCCGGATTTTGCATGAGGTATTGAAGCACCTGAAATTCTTTGACCGTTAAAGGAATCTCTTGGGATTTGTCATTGGGTCGTTGGACGGATAATAAGGTATTGCGGGGATCGAGGCTAAAGATCCCGACGGTGAGAATTTGGGGTTGAAATTGGGGCGATCGCCGTTGTAAAGCCCTTAACCTTGCCAATAGCTCCTCCATCACAAAGGGTTTGACCAAATAATCATCTGCTCCAGCATCTAAACCTTTAACGCGATTTTCCGGTTGTCCTAACGCTGTTAACATCAGTACAGGTAGGGGATTTTGCTGCGATCGCAGTTTTCGACAAAGCTCTAATCCTGACATTCCCGGCAACAACCAATCCATAATTGCCACACTATAATCCGTCCATTGATTTTCGAGATAGTGCCAAGCCTGCATCCCATCGGTGACCCAATCCACCACATACTTTTCGCTGATGAGGACTTTTTTTATCGCCAAGCCTAGATCTTCTTCGTCTTCTATTAACAAAATTCGCATGAATCGAGCCTAATGTGTCACGCATTTTATCCTAGACACAAATTACGCATTTCACTTGGATTTCATATCCCCTCTGGCACACTGAAAAAGATTTTTGTGAACTCCTGTCTTTAGTGTGAGGTGCTGCGATGAAATCTTTACGGTTAGCCGGTTCTGTTCTTGCGTTTGGTTTAGCCTTCGGGACACCGAGTCTCGTCTTTGCCCATGTGGGACATGGTGATGAATTTCAGGCTGAAGGGGGAATTAATCGGGTCAAGATGAATGCCGAAATGGATCCGCTCCTAGGGATTGTGGTGGAACCCATTTCCCCTGCGGCAGATGGTAGTGCGGCGGTTTACATTCCGATGACTGCCATTGTGGAAGATGGCGATCGCCAACTGGTTTTCGTGAACTATGAAGAATTTTACGAGCCTGTCCCCGTCACCACAGGGGCAACAAAAGGAGAATTAGTGGAAATCACAAAAGGTCTAGCGGCTGGCGAAAAGCTCGTGATCCAAGGTTCACTGTCCCTCTATGCAGAATCCCGTAAATCCCAAACGGCTGAAACTCCAGCAGAAACGCCTGACGCAGCAGAGACTCCTATTGCGGTAAAAACTGAAGAAAGTATCGCTGAAACTCCCACAGCAGTTACGCCGGAGAAGCACGGCCAAGCCGATGCCCAAGGTGTACCCCACGGTCATGATGACAATGGCGATCTAGTGGTGGCATCTCAGGCAAAATTTCCTCTTATCAAAACAGCCATCGGTGCAGTGGCGATCGCCCTGATTGGTGGATTGGGTATTCGAGCATTCAACATGAGCCGCCAAGGCAAAAATTTCTTTGGTGAATAGGTTGGCTTCGTGACGGGACAAATCTATATTCTTTTTTACCCTTATGTTGAATTCTTTACTCAATAACATTCTCAAAAACTCGATCACCCAACGCTGGTTTATCGTCATTGCGGCGATCGCCGTCACCCTGTGGGGATTGGTCAGTCTTACCCAAATGCCGTTGGATGTTTTCCCCGAATTTGCGCCGCCCCAAGTGGATATTCACACGGAGGCAACAGGTCTAGCACCAGAGGAAGTCGAAACCCAGATTACTGTCCCCATCGAAAGTGCTGTCAATGGTTTACCCGGTGTGACCTTGGTGCGATCGTCCTCAAAGGTCGGATTGTCGATGGTGCAGGTCGTCTTTGACCAAGAAGCCGATATCTACAAAGCAAGGCAGGCAGTCACAGAACGTTTACAGCAGATCACCAGTCAATTACCGGAGGGAACCCATGCCCCCGAAATTTCGCCGCTGGTGTCGCCCCTAGGCACGATTTTGCAATATTCCCTCACTCTCAATGGACAGGGACAAACCTCCCTCATGGATTTACGCCGTTTTGTGGAGACCACCTTAAATAATCAAGTGTTGTCTGTCGCAGGGGTTTCCCAAGTCACGGTCTATGGGGGTGATGAGCGGGAAGAACAAATTCTTGTTGATCCAGCAAAACTCAAAGCCCTCAAGGTTTCCCTTGATGACGTGACCGCAGCGGCGGAGTCAGCTAGCTCCAATGCCCCTGGGGGTTTCCTGATTGGTGGGGGTCAAGAATTGCTCATTCGTGGGATTGGTCAGGTGCAATCCATTGAGGATTTACAAGAATCCGTTGTCAAAGTGACCCCAGAAGGCAAATCTATTTTGTTAAAGGATGTTGCCCAAGTACAGACGGGGGCGGCTCTCAAACGGGGGGATGCGAGTTTTAATGGTCAGCCTGCCATCGTGGTGATGATTAATAAACAGCCTGATGTGGATACGCCCACGGTGACTAAAGGGGTTGAGGCGATCATCGCTGATTTTCAGGCAAACCTTCCTGCGGATGTACAGATTGCGCGGACGTTTAGACAGGCGAATTTTATCGATATGGCGATCGCCAATGTGAGTGCATCCTTACTCCAAGGGATCGTGATTGTGTCGATTATTATGCTGCTGTTTTTGATGAACTGGCGGACGGCAATTATTACCCTGAGCGCGATTCCGTTATCCCTGCTGATTGGCTTGATGTTCATGAAAGCCTTTGGTTTAGGGATTAATACCATGACCCTCGGTGGTTTGGTGGTGGCGATCGGTTCCGTGGTGGATGATTCCATTGTCGATATGGAAAATTGCTATCGGGGGTTACGGAAAAACCAAGCCTCAGATACTCCTAAACATCCGCTGCAAATTGTCTATGAAACCTCGGTAGAAGTGCGGTTAGCGGTGATTTTTTCCACGGTGATTATCGTTGTGGTTTTTGCACCGATCTTTAGTTTGACTGGCGTTGAGGGACGAATTTTTGCACCGATGGGTTTGGCTTATCTATTGTCGATCGCCGCTTCGACTTTAGTAGCAATGACCCTTTCTCCAGCACTCTGTGGCATTTTGTTAGCGAATCAAACGTTGCCCCCTGAAGGTACTTGGGTGTCGCGGTTTGCTGAATGGATTTATCGTCCCCTACTGAAC
>JBARRZ010000119.1:0-33888 GCA_049644465.1 Limnothrix sp. | reverse complement strand
GTAGTAAATCATCAAAACTCTCTGAACATTGCTTTGTCCAATGATGAGCTTCTTTTCTAACTAAGCCGATATTTAAGTTGACAATTTTGTTGCGTAATAAGATATCACTTGACTCTTGATACTCTTGTAATAGCTGAAGAGTCTGTTGTTTAATATTGCCACTGGTGGTGGTTGTCATTGTAAATTTACCGTCGCTTTGTTTTAAGGACTGTAGATGTCACCTAAAGCTTTTTTGACGAGCCTAATATTAGGCGATCGCCAAAAAGTCTACGATAAATTTTGCGGAACTAATGAAATATGCAGAAAAAAACAATGATCTGAAGTACTTTTCTAAGGGGTTAGCTATTTTCACTATCAATGGTGGCACAACTTCTCAGTTATTTCTAGAGCTATTTTGCGCAAAATAGCTTCTTTTCCGCTGTTTTTTTAAAGTTACGTGCATTTACGTAAGTATGAATTTAGTCCATTTTTTATGGTCTTTATTGAAACGTACGAAATCAATTAAAAATCTATCTTGCCTTGCTCTAAGTACTTACGTAATTATAAAAATTCATTATTGAATACTTGCTTGATACAACATAATCCAATTATCTTTTACAACAAAAGATACATTGCCAAAGAAGCTCGATGTTCGGCTTTTGTTGGGTGCGATAATGAGCGCAATCACGGCTTCGATTTGCTGAAAAGTTGGCATTTTCAATAGATTTTTTTGCAAAAACTGCCGAACAACTCGCCGCTGTAAAGCAGGATGTAAAAGGCGTAATTTGGGTTGAGACAAAGCTTGATCTTTGTTAGAAAGTGCCTGTAAATATTCGGCGGCGATCGCCTCTAGATAATCATTTTCACCATACAGAATTTCTGCGGTTTGAGCAAAATGCTGCTCTGCTTGAGCATTGATTTTTTTGAGCTGGGGAAATACTTTTTTTCGGAGCCGATTACGGGCAAATTCTAGATTCTCATTATAACTATCTAGATAAACGGGCAAGCTGAATTGCTCACAAAAAGTAGCCGTTTCCTCTCGGGTGGTCGCGAGCAAAGGTCTCACTAGCATTAGCTCTGCGGTAAGCGATCGCCGCCACGTCAAAGCCCCCAAACCTGTCGTGCCAGAGCCTCTAGCCAGATTATAAAGTAAAGTTTCTGCACGGTCAGTTTGGGTATGACCCGTCACAATATAAGCAAAATTTTCTTGACAAGCTAACGTCTGTAATTGGCGATATCGCCATTGTCGAGCTGCCGCTTCAGTTTCTGGTATTGCTTGCTCTGCCTTGCATAAATAAAAAGGCAATTGCCACTCTGCCGCAATGTTCTGGACATGGGCTGCAATCTGATCATCCATTACCCAGCCGTGATCACAGTGGGCGATCGCCAAACGCCAGTGCCACTTAGACTGCAGATCTAAAAGTAAGCGACCAAGACACAAAGAATCCTGCCCTCCAGATACCGCAACCAAAAGATTGGCTCCAGAAGGCAACAGCGAAGATTGCTTTAGATGCTGATGAACACGCGCATGTAGTTCACTCCAGCCCATAAAACTCTATTCCAAGTCCCAGATATCAGCCGAAACTTCCTCCTCTTCACCCGTGACAGCATCGAGCGGATCGCCGCTACCACTATTCAAATCATCAAAATTAAAGTCTGCGTCAGCTGCATCACTGTCATTAAAGAGATCACCAAGACTAATATCTTCATCTTGATCTAGAGAATCTGACGTTTCCAAAGTGCTTCCTTCCAAGTCATCGAAAGGAGAAGTTTCAGTATCACTAGAGATTGGAGCTGCTCTTTTTTTGAACATCGAAACATCAATAAACTCTCCCAGATCCTCTGTAGAACCAAAGTCTACCTCAGGTGGCAACTCATCCTGAGTCAAATCATCTTCCGCTTCATCACTGCCACTATCCTCAAATGGATGATCAAATGGCGTCGCTGCCGCAGCAGGATCTTCAAAGGCAAAATCTCCAGCCTCAGTTGCTACAGAAGATTCCTCCGGTGAATCAAATACGTTCTCTTCATTCTCATCATCGAATGAAAAATCAGATCCATCGCCAGACAAACTAAGCTCATCAGTTTCGTTCACATCATCAAAGGAAAAATCATCAGCGCTATCGTCTAACATTCCATCAAACACTAAATCTGTTTCGCCATCTGAAGTATCTAAACTCTCATCAAGCGCGGCAACTGAACCTTCAACCTCTGGACTATCCGTTGACTCTTCAGTAGTGAAATCATCAAAAGAAAAATCAGCATCCTCACCACCCAGATTCAAGTCAATATCATCTGCTTCAGCGGCCAACTCATCAAATGAAGATTCAGTAGTATCATCATCTAAGTCATCAAGATTAAAGTCTGTATCATCATCGCCGAGCAACTCATCAAAAGAGAAATCAGTGTCATCAGAATCTGTTAAGTCACTTTCCTGCTCAGATGCAGTGTCTGCACTATAGTCTGTTCCTGTTTCTCCCTCATCAAAAGGATCGATTAACGCCTCTTCTTCCGAGTTTGATTCATCATCCATCAAGCTATCAAAATCAGTGAGTTCTTCGTCGCTAGTATCGGCTGTGATAGCTGGCTCTTCGAGTAAATTGTCGAAGGATAGAGCATCATCCTCCTCGCTATCGGACTCACCTACAGGCGCTGTTTCTTCAAGTAAATCATCAAACGACAGGTCATCTTCGTCATCATCTCCAAATTCTAGTTCTGACTCTGATTCTGTCTCGTCTTTAGCAAATAGACCATCGAGATCATCATCCTCTAATTCAAGATCATCATCTTCGTCAAGACTGACATCAGCCAGCGCTGCAACAGGCTCTGATGGTTCAGCTGGCTCATCAAAGGTGAAGTCATCCTCTGTATCTTCGCTGTCGCCTAAGTCGAGATTAGTCTCTTCTGCAAATAAGTCATCAAGGTCATCATCTAAGTCAAGGTCATCATCACTCTCTTCAGGGATGATTGCTTCAGTTTCCGTAGATAAATCATCATCACCTAAACCCAGATCCTCATCAGAGAATCCCTCGAAATCCAAATTATCTGCTGCTGTTGATTCGGCAGTTTCTTCAGGTGCTGCTGTTTCCTCAAATAAGTCTGGTTTATCAAACAAATCATCCAGAGAGTCATCCGTATCACTCTCGATCAACGCCGTCGCATCGGTTTCCTCTACTTCTGCTGTTTCTTCTGCAAATAAATCGAGATCATCAAAACTGTCATCAACAGGTTCTTCAACCTCTTCTGTTGACGACTCATCATCAAATAAATCACCGAAAGACTCTTCTTCGCCTTGCACAAAGGTGTCTTTTGATGTGATTGTTTCTTTTGCAGATACTTCAGAGTCGGCGACAGGAGTTTCAGCTTCAGGAGCTACTATGGCTGTGGTGTCAGTTTCCGCTTCGGCTAGGTCAAACTCTCCGCCAAAATCCAAAACGGCATCAGGTTCACTGTCACTCTCAAGCATTGCAGCGGCAGCTACCGGAGCCATAAGCTCGATAGCTGCCTCAGTTTTTGGGTCGGGACTTACCTCTCCATCACCATCTTCTGCGAATTCTAAATGAAGACGAACTTTACCTTTGACCCAGCCATCAGAACCGAAGCGCAAGACATCACAGTCAACCCCTTCGGAGGCTAGCCAGTTGACGTTATCGGGAGTGATGCCACCAACGCCATGTTCTAGCATTAGCTGTTTTAGGGCGGTGGCAAACTCACTTACACGAAACGTGCCGTGGCCAATTACGATCTGAGAGTCGCTACTGACTGACAGAACTTCTCCGCTGCTCAGTGGTTGAAAGTTTTTGCTCACGGTCATTTCCCCACAATGTCGAATATTCGGTAATTAAAGATAAGGATTGTCCTTAAATGATACGTGATGTATCTTGTTGGACTATTTTAGTCGGGATTTTCCCGTCGGAAGCGCTTTTTTTTCCAAAATCTAAGTTTCTTAGAAAAACCAACCGTAAGAATGTAGGCCTTTACCTAGGATGTTAACGCCTAAGTAGCAGATCCACACGACTAAAAACCCGGCTGCGGCAAGCAAAGCTGGCTGTCTACCTTGTAAGCCTCTGGTGATGCGGGCATGTAGGTAAGCGGCAAAGACAAGCCAAGTGATTAAGGCCCATGTCTCTTTGGGATCCCAGCTCCAGTATGAGCCCCATGCTTCGTTAGCCCAAACGCCACCGGAAATGATGCCGATGGTGAGGAGTGGAAATCCTAAGCCGATAATACGATAGCTAATGTTATCGAGTGTGTCAGCAATGCTGAGCATCTGTGGGCTAAGAGTATCGGCTGTGGTGATGGTCTCGAGGTTTGGTTGGGTTAATACGGCAGCATTTCCGTCTAGGTTTGGTCTTTCGTTACGAAATGCTACGGCTGTACTGGTTGTTGATTGGTCGTTGTCTTTGGTGTTGTTTCTGAGGCGATAGGAACCGTTACCGACTGAGCTACCGCGTAATTCAACTTTTTGGCCTTTTGTGATGATCAGAAAGGCGATCGCCATCAATGAACCAACGAGCAAGGCTGAGTAACTCAACATCATTACGCTCACGTGCATCATGAGCCAGTTGGATTTGAGTGCCGGGACGAGGGGAGCTGAATTTTGCATTTCTGCGGGCAAGGTGAGCGCGGCAAAGGCCGTAATCCCCATGGCGACAGGGGTGGTGATTGTCCCGACCCAACGGCTACGGCTCATCCATTCGGCAATGAGGTGCATCGTTGTGACGCCCCACGCGAGAAAGAATAAGGATTCGTAAAGATTGCTGAGTGGAAAGTAGCCGGCTTCAATCCAACGTGCACCGAGGAGAGTGGCCATACAGAGATTGGCGATCGCCACACCAAGCGTCCCCAGACTGGAGAGGAGGGCAACATTTGGAAAGGCTGCACCAACCCAATAGATGAGCATAGTGACAAACAAGACCAAAAATGAAGTGTTATCTAAAAGGCTTTGGAGGGCAACCAAATCCATTTTTCGGTTCTCCTAATAAAAATGATGAATGGTAATTTCGTATCTAAATAGTTTTATAGAAAATTGTGATAATTGCTACCTCAACCCATGATAAGGGGTAAGTTCTCGGCTATCTCATTAAGCTTTTCGTACAATGTCGTGCGCTCTACAGCGGGTCTCTCAAGGCTGGCGATCGCCCCCCGTAAATCTGAAACTGTCAAACAAGTGCCTCCCTGCGCCCCTGCCATCGTCGTGATGTGCTCTTCCATCAGAGTTCCCCCTAGATCATTACAACCCCACCTCAAAGCCTCCGTTGCCCCAGCCAAACCCAGCTTGACCCAGCTTGGTTGATGATTAGGAATCCATGCACCAAAAAATAAACGAGCCACCGCAGTCAGATGCAATATCTTTGCTAAATCTGGTTGATCCCGCCCAACCTTTTTGCGGAGTACTGCCGGAGCATCTTGGCCGACAAAAGGCAATAAAATAAATTCGCTAATACGCGCTGGATAATTTTTGTGAATCGCTTGTTTTTGGAGCGATCGCAGTTGTGCAAAATGTTCAATTTGCTGCCGAGGTGTTTCAATATGACCGCAAAGCATCGTACTCGTGGTCATCATGCCTAAACGGTGCGCTGTACCAACAACATCTAGCCAAGTAGCTGTATCCAATTTTTCTGGGCAAATTTGGCGACGAATCCGATCATCCAGCACTTCAGCCGCTGTACCGGGTAAGGAACCAACTCCTGCCGTTTGCAATGCCAAAATCACCGCCTCAAAACTGAGACCATCCTGTCGAGCAATAAATTCCACTTCTTGTGGCGAAAAAGCATGGATATGCAAGCTCGGAAAACTATTTTTCAAATTTTTGACTAAGTCTAGATAGTAGTTTAGCGATCGCCCGTCAATTTTTGCCGCTGGATTTAAACCGCCCTGCATACAAATTTCTGTTGCACCTCTCGCCACTGCATCAGTTGCTTTTTCGTGAAGTTGAGCATTATTTAGCCAAAATGCACCATCATCTCCCTCATCCCGTCGGAACGCACAAAAATGACAATGTTGCTCGCAAATATTGGTGAAATTGAGATTACGGTTAACGACATAAGTGACTGTCTCGCCACAGAGTTGTTGTCGCAGTTGATCCGCCGCTTGCCGAATTTCTTCTACAGCGTCTTCCTCTGTGGAGGTGATCAGAAAAATCCCTTCCTCTACAGAAAGATCCGCACCATCTAAAGCTCGATTCAAAACTAGAGAAAGTTTCACTGACCCAACTCTTCCGAACGCTGTTTTGCTGCTTTGACCGCTTCAATCACACTCGACCGAAATCCATGGGCTTCGAGAGTCGCCACGCCAGCAATCGTTGTGCCACCCGGACTAGTAACGCGATCCTTTAACTGCGCGGGATGTAAACCTGAATCTTGCAATAATTCGACTGTGCCCCGAACGGTTTGTAAGGCGAGCTGCTGGGCAATATTACGCGGTAGACCTGAAGCGACACCGCCATCTGCCAAAGCTTCGATCATCAGCGCGACGAAAGCCGGGCCAGAACCGGACAAACCCGTCACGGCATCCATCAAAGATTCTGGCACTTCAACGACTTGACCGACAGCAGAGAAAATTGTTTTAGCGAGTTCTACTTGCTCTGGTGAAACTAAATCACTAGGGGCGATCGCCGTCATTCCTTGCCCGACAATCGCGGGCGTGTTCGGCATAACTCGCACAATGGGGTAGCCAGTAAATCCCTTAGCCAGCTTTTCCAAAGTTACGCCCGCCAAAATTGAGAGGATGAGAGGGCGATCCAGCAAGTTTTTTTCGTTTAATTCAGCTGTGACTCGTGTGAAAATTTGTGGTTTGATTGCCAGCAGCAAAACTTCGGAGGCGATCGCCGCCCGGGCATTATCGACAGTGACCTGCACCTGATACTCTTGCTGCAAATAGTCGCGTCGTGCTTGGGCTGGGTCACTGACCATTACTTCTGTCGGTGCATAAATTTTCTCCCTCAGAAGACGTGAAAGAATCGCTTCTCCCATTACACCGCCGCCAATCATGCCAAATTTCACAGTCATAAATTCTTTTAGCTCACCCTGTCTTAATCGCTCATTACTAAAATCACCCAGTACAACTATTTTAGCAATTGCAACCGGGCACTTTTGAGTCTGGACATCTTGTTTATGAATTTTTGCCACTGAAAAATGGGGATGAAACGATCACCCCCAAGTCCAGACGATAACTTGTTGTATTTGCACCAATGTCTTTAAGCGACGCTGTTTTACTGAGCCTGTACCATCGGAACCATTTCGTCGTTCCATGCCGGAGTTGGCGCAGCTGTGCGAGGCGCTGTTGCTACGGGAGGCGCTTCATGCACTAAGCCAGATTGGTTTGTAACTTGTACACAGTTGGGCGTAAACAAGAAAATACTGTCGCCAATACGCTCTTGATGTCCATCGATGGCATAAGTACCACCAGCGACAAAATCAACAGCACGCTGGGCTTCATCAGGATCCATCATGTTGAGATTAAGCACAACGGAGCGACGCTCCCTCAAGGATTGAATCACTTGGGGCATCTCTTCGAAGGAATGCGGTTCACAGACCATGACCTCAGAGAGGCTGTTGTTGACACCGGGCATACCGATGACATTGCTGCGGGGAGCGGAATTTGAATTCATGCCAAAGTCAGAAGCTACAGTTGGATTTTCACGAAGGCGGCGATTTGGTTTTTCTTCTTCGATGAGAGGGGCAGGTGTCTCGGAAGGATACAGAGCACCGTACTCTGTGCTACCTACCTCTTCTTCGTAATACTCTTCATACTCTTCAGGCTCGTTAAACCCCAAGAAGTCACGTAACTTAGTAAACATAGTGCAAAATATCCTTATATTGGTTTTCAGTTTAATATGCTTGGTCTGGCATGAAAAGCATTTTCAAGTCCGCGCCTCAAAAGCATCTGCTAGCAGGGAGACTCAAGGATAGAAAGAGGCTCTGCTATGATTTGACACTTTTCAGCATATCTCATGTTTTTATTTTGTCTAGAGCTATAGCGTTTTTTTTGGATATTTTCGGCGATCGCTCTAGGATTAGGCTCTATTTTGCTGCAAAATCAGCGGTTTAAAAAAATAAAGGCCATAAATTTTTGTAAATAGCGACATGAAATTTTCGCCAATCTCATTATTCCCCGCAATGGGGTCAGAGTGATGTAGTTGTTTTCACAAAATAATTGGATTTTTGATTCTAAAGAGCAATCGATAAATTATTCCCGCTCTCCAAAAATGCGCCGACCGATTCGCACCATCGTGCTTCCGGCTTGTGCTGCAACGTTGTAGTCTCCCGACATCCCCATCGACAATTCTGACAAGCTAAATGGAACTGTTGAACTACCATTGAGTTCTTTTTGTAGTGCTTTGACTTTCATGAAAGCTGCTTTGGCTTCTGCTGCACTTAAACCGAAGGGCAAAATTGTCATTAAACCCTGAATTTTTAGGTGCTCGCACTGGGCCAACTGGGGAAATTCGTTTAAAAATTGCGGTGTTTCCCAGCCGAATTTATTCGGGTCTGGCAAAGGTTTGATTTGTAAACAAAATTTTGGGGTGTTTTCTGGCTCGAGATCAGCAGCGTAACGATTTAATTTTTCCGCTAAGGCAAGGCTATCGATGGTATGAATCCAGTCAAAGTGGGCGATCGCCTTTTTTGCTTTATTTTTCTGAAGATGGCCAATGAAATGCCAACAAATATCCGGCAGATCTTGAAGCGCTTCTTGTTTACTGAGCGCTTCTTGAAGACGATTTTCAGCAAAGTCGCGCTGTCCGGCAGCATAAGCTAAGCGAATTTTTTCAACAGAATGAGTCTTGCTAACAGCCAAAAGACGAACTGTTTTCGGTAGCTCGCTACGGAGATCGGCAATATTCTGAGCAATCGAATCAGCTGGCATTCTATATTTTGTGAATTATTGAAATGTTCGCTTGTAGAGGGCTTGTAGTTTTTGCAGATCTGCGGGAGTTCCGTAACGTCTGACTTGGCGTAAACGCTGTTCTACTTTCATGCGGGCATCCATCCGCGTAATCGGATCAAATACCATGCTGCCGCCGCTGTTTTGCACCGAAAAAAACAAACGCTGGGCATAAAGTGTCGTGAATAATTCTTCTTCGCCTTCCAGCTTACAAATGAGGAAGAGCATGCCAAAAGTGGGGTGATTGAAATAAGATTCCGTATTCATTCAAGTTCTATAAAAAGTCACCAAATATATAGTTGCTTTCGCGTAAAAGCTTGCTTATTTATTGAGGCGATCGCCATCCTTATTCACAAGCTGCAACTTGAAGATGCACAGCTGATACAAATACACAGTATGTAATGATTGTCTCACATTCAGGAGTGAGCGTCCCGTTTAATTACTCAACGCGACAAAAAAAATCGACTCAACAATTCACCAGAGTCGATACAATAACTTACCCAGACAAGTCGGTCTCACCTTGATACCATAAAAGACTGTCTATTTATCTACGCCCAACCACTCTGAGAAGACTATGACTGAGCTTCGCCAATATCACATTACAACCTTCGGCTGCCAGATGAATAAGGCTGACTCTGAGCGCATGGCAGGCATTCTCGAAGAGATGGGTTACCAATTTACCGAAGACCCGAATAACGCAGATCTCATCCTCTACAACACCTGCACCATTCGCGATAATGCAGAGCAAAAAGTTTATTCCTATATTGGTAGACAAGCAAAACGCAAACACAGTCAACCCAATCTGAAACTTGTTGTCGCGGGTTGTGTCGCCCAACAAGAAGGGGAAAGTTTATTGCGGCGTGTACCAGAATTAGATCTTGTGATGGGACCTCAGCATGCAAATCGTTTACAAGACCTTTTAGAGCAAGTTGATAACGGCAGTCAGATCGTTGCCACAGAACCCATTCATATTGTTGAAGATATTACGAAGCCTCGTCGCGACAGCACCGTAACAGCTTGGGTTAATGTGATTTATGGCTGCAACGAACACTGTACTTATTGCGTTGTGCCGGGAGTGCGAGGGCAAGAGCAGTCTCGTTATCCAGAGGCTATTTACGCTGAAATGGAAGCATTAGGTCAACAAGGCTTTAAGGAAATTACGCTGCTCGGTCAAAATATCGATGCTTATGGACGGGACTTACCGGGCACGGTTGAAGGGGGACGTAATAAATATACTTTGACTGAGCTGCTTCACTTTGTTCACGAGGTGCCGGGCATTGAGCGTCTCCGCTTTGCGACAAGTCATCCGCGATATTTTACGGAGCGTTTGATTAAGACTTGCCACGAGCTACCTAAGGTTTGTGAGCATTTTCATATTCCTTTTCAGTCTGGTGATAACGATATTCTCAAGGCGATGCGCCGTGGTTATACCCAAGAGAAATATCGCCGAATTATCGATAAAATCCGTGAATATATGCCGGATGCTTCGATTACGGCTGATGCGATTGTGGCGTTCCCCGGTGAAACGGAAGCGCAATTCGAGAAAACATTCCAGCTTGTGGATGAGCTTGGTTTTGATTTGGTAAATACGGCGGCTTATTCGCCTCGTCCGGGTACGCCTGCTGCGACTTGGGATAATCAGCTTTCTGAGGAGGTGAAGGGCGATCGCCTGCAGCGTTTAAATCGTTTAGTTACCCAGAAGGCAATGGAAAAATCTGAACGCTATGTGGGACGTGTCGAAGCGGTTTTAGTGGAAGCACAAAATCAAAAAAATCCTAGTCAGGTCATGGGACGCACTCAGGGTAATCGTTTGACTTTCTTTGAGGGTGACGCCCGCGAGTTAGTTGGCAAAACTGTTCCTGTGAAAATCAAGGAAGCACGGGCGTTTAGCTTGACTGGCGAACAAGCTGAAGCGGCAGTTCTTGTTTAGGCGAGAGATAATAATTCATGAAACCTTGGTTAGAACCGTCTGTTGTTAATCATGTCCAATTAATTTTGGCTAATTATCGCCATTGGTTCGGCGAAGAATTGATCAAAAGCAAAGAGCTCTCAGATCAGGCGATCGCCGCCAAGCTATTTGATGCGCCCTACGTCGTTCTCGCCCACGATACCGCAGCCGATCCCGTTTACACTTACGGAAATCAGACCGCACTTAACCTGTGGGAACGCAGTTGGACAGAATTACTCCAAATGCCTTCTAGCCAATCGGCGGAGAGTTCTCAGACTGCGCAAACTGTACGGAACCAGATTTTGACCGACAGCCGTGACTTTGGCTTTCAATCTGGTTTTTCTGGCGTTCGGGTCAGTAAAAGCGGACGGCGATTGCGCATCGAAAATGTAAAGCTTTGGGACTTACTCGATACAACAGGCGAATATCGAGGACAAGCTGCGGTATTTTCTAAATGGACATTTTTGGATTAGAGCATTTATGAAAGAGCAATTTGTTATTTGGCTAGACCGCCTTTTGGTGGCAGATGTATTCGTGGTGATCTTCTCGTTTTTCTGGTTTATGATCGCCCTCGTTGGCCGCTCCGCCAGCATCAATCTCGGTTGGGATTTATGGTACGCCCTCTGGGAACCCGTTTTCACCCCGGCGATCGGCATTTTAGCGTTGGGTGCAGTTTTGAGCTGGGTGGTTAAAAAATTAGGGAATTTATTCGGCCCGAAACCAGAAGAATTAAGCTAGTCAACCGCTACGATGAAACGATGTGGCGTTAGGGTAATTCTGTGGCAAAACTTTCAGATAGATTTTCAGAAGCTTTAGTTTTTGCAGAAAAATTACACCGAAATCAAGTTCGTAAAGGTTCCGGTACACCTTACATTGCGCACTTGCTTGGTGTTGCTAGCTTGGTCTTAGAAGTGGGTGGGGATGAAAATGAGGCGATCGCCGCTTTGTTACACGATGCCATCGAAGATCAAGGCGGTATCAAAACGCGAGATCAAATCAGAAAAAAGTTTGGCGATCGCGTGACAGAAATTGTCGAAGGCTGCTCCGATAGCTTTGACAGCGAAACCAGACCCCCGTGGCGTGAACACAAAGAAGCCTACATCGAACATTTCAAAACAGCCCCGAACTCCGTGAAGTTAGTCGCCATGGCAGACAAACTGTATAACGCACAGTCAATTTTGAAAGACTATCGATTGATTGGCGCAGAGCTTTGGGGACGTTTTCGCGGCAAAAAAGAAGGGACACTTTGGTACTATCACGCTTTGCTCAGTTCTTTCGATCAATCACACTCCCTCACACAAGAATTACAAAGAACACTTGCCATTTTAGATGAACTTATTGCAGCAGAAAATTCTGAATAGAATGCTGGTTGTTTTTGTTCAAAATTTTGTCAATGTTCCAAACGTGAACAATCACTTTTAGAGAGTTAGACAAGAAAAAAGACAGACGTAATGTCTGCCTTAAAATCTATTTTCTTAACATTTCAGAAATGAGAATCTAGAAATTTTGCAACGTTTAGTATCTAAGTTTGCCAGAGGCTTGAACGCGCTCTACTTGCTTCTTCTTCAGCACTAGGAAGATTTGAGTCAACATGATGCCTGCAACGAAAGCAAGGTAACCATAGATGCGGCCGGGGTTCTGGAGCACAACTTCTGTGTCCTTCTGACCGAAACCACCGACGTTAGGATTATTGGTAAGGAAATCACCAGCGGCGATCGCCTGACCTTGACTAACAATCAACTCAGGGCCAGCAGGAATCGAATCCACTACATCACCATCAGCCGAGGCGATCGTGACATCATAACTACCCGCATCACCTTCAACAATGGACGTAATCGTGCCATCAGCAGAAGCCTTAAACTGGCTGTTATTACTAGGTAGACCAGTCGGATAAATTTGGCCACGACCACGGTTTGCACCAAGGTGTACCGCAAACTTACCGTAATTGATATTCTTGTCAGTCTTTGGGTCCGGAGAAAGCACAGGGAAAACAATCTCCTGATACTGGTCACCGGGGAGAGGGCCGATAATTACGACATTCTCTTGGTCAGCAGCATAAGGTTGGAAATACAAACCCTCAGTCTTTTCCTTCAACTCATCAGGAATGCGATCCGCAGGCGCAATCTTAAAACCATCGGGCAGCATCAACACCGCACCAACATTAAGACCACCTTTAGAGCCATCGCCGAGTACTTGCTGGCTATCAAGGTCGTAGGGAATTTTTACAACAGCCTCAAAGACTTCGTTCGGAAGCACTGCTTGGGGAATTTCCACTTCAGCTTCTTTCGCCGCAAGGTGACAATTCGCACAAACAATACGTCCCGTTGCTTCACGGGGGGTTTCTGGAGCTGTTTGCTGTGCCCAAAAAGGATAGGCAGCAGCGGATTGGGGGGCAATGATATCACTGGTAACAAGTAGACCAAAAGCAGCTACAACCACTAGGGAGACAGTTTTGATCCGTTGCCAGATTGCCATCAATTCAGGTGTTTTCATCGTAAATTCTGCAAGCGTTTTCTCTAAAAGATGAATCGATGTTGGTGGATGATGATGATTAAATCTATGCCCACCAAGGTTCTTCCTCAGTACGGAAATCTGTTTCTGTCCAGTCGGTAAAGGAGAGCTTATCGTCTTCTGTTACGTCGGCATGGACTAGGGCGAGGGAGAGAGGTGCGGGACCACGAACTACTTTGCCGTTGGCATCGTACTGGGAACCGTGGCAAGGACACATGAATTTTTCCTCGCTGGCATTCCAAGGCACAACGCAACCCAAGTGGGTGCAAATGGAATTAATACCAAAGTTCTCGATGGTGCCATCGCCAGTGATCACAACGTAAGTTGGATCGCCTTTTAATCCTTGGGCAAGGGAGCGATCGCCGACGCTGTGGGTCGCAAGATATTCGGAAACAACAATGTCGTTACCGAGAGCATCTTTAGCAATAACACCACCACCAGCGCTACCACTAGAGGGGGGAATAAAATATTTAATAACGGGATAGAGACCACCAAGGGCCGTTCCAGCCGCAGCTCCTACCCAAAGTAAATTTAAAAATTGGCGACGACCAAGATCCGGAGCATCAGGATCGGGTGCTTTACCTGATATTTGAGTCATAATCAGAGTCTATTTGTATGGTTTTGTAAACGTTTCTACAATACTTCTTACGAAGAATATCATCTAAAAGATACGTAGGATGGCAGATTACCAAGGTTGAGCCTTTGGTATGGTGCTTATAACCTTAAAAAAGGTTAACAAAATTTGTGATTTAAATTATGACAGATCTAGGAAGTCTCCACCGGAAACTGTGGGAACTCTTTTCGGATAGGGGAGGCTGCAATTAGGATGGACGGACTGGAATTGCGAGAGCTTTTGTGGCGTAAATGGGGTCGTTCTTTTGATGTGCAGCTCCTTGAACTAAAGGGTGAGTGGTACTTTCAGGTGATGTGGAAGTATTTGGAACAGGCGTCTTTTCCGCTGTCTGAATCGGCCTATGAGGAGCATCTTCAGGCGATCGCCACTTATTTAACGGAGTGGGGTGTGACGCAACAGGTGCAAGAGTATTTGGAGCAAACGACGGAACGACCTCGTGTGGGTAAAGCGATCAGTGTGCGGTTGGAATTGGGAGAGCGGGCTTCGGAATGGATATTAGGCTAAGTTTTGTACAGACGGTCGGTTTGGCGATCGCCGGGATTGGATTTTCCGCTGGGGTGGCGATCGCCGGGATTGGATTTTCTGCTGGGGTGGCGATCGCCGAAGACATTTTTCCACCGTTACAACAGTGGCATTTTGATCAGCAGCAACAGACCTTAGATATTAAAGTTCACGCTCTCGCTTCACCGCGCTATTTTGTCCTCAAGGAGCCGACACGTATCGTTGTTGACGTCACAGATACTAGCTGGCAGGCAGGCAGTATCAGCCGCAGCTATAGCGGTCTCGTCCCGCAGATTCGGATTGCTCAATTTAGCGATGGCGTTACCCGTTTTGTCTTGGATTGGGCGGGGAATACTATTCCGAATGGCTCTTTACCGTTGCGCTCTTTTCCGCAGCCAGATGGCTCTGTGTTGTGGCGTTTAGAGTTAGGTAATAATCTGATTGCTACGCCGACTAATAATATTTCCAACAGTAATACAGGCTTTCCGCCCGCACTGTTGCCGCCACCTTTTCGAACGTCTGTTACGGTTTCACCACCACCAATTTCTGACAATTTGCGGAAATAAGTTTTTATTTCAGAAAAAAGAATTGACCGAAACTTTTAGAACGGCGATCGCCACCCCTCTTTAGCCAGCGAGAGTGAACTCTGTTTTTACAGAGAACTTGGCTAAGATAGGGACAATCGACAAGTTATTCCGATTGAGAATAATTTTTACGATGGGTGACATCGTTTGATCTAACTATTTTTATCTGCAAAAATTAAGGGTTTTGTACCCTAGACCTGTCCGTCCTATGACTGCCCTATAGTCGGATTGCGTGTCACGAGGCATCCATGACAGAGATACAGCTGCGCGTACAACTCGAAGAAACCCCAGAACAAACAATCGACCTCGATCTCGACCAAACAGAAGCGGTGATCGGACGATTACCAGAATGCGCCGTCACAATTAATATTTCGCAAGTATCTCGTTATCATGCTCGTCTGCAATTGAGAGAGCAAGATTGGTTTGTAGAGGATCTCGGCAGTACGAATGGCACTTTTTTGAATGAGGTGCGTTTAACAGAGCCGCAAGCGATTAAAACGGGTGACATTATCCGAATTGCCAAGGCTTCTATTTTTGTAATTCTCCAAGAAATTAATGCTAAACCAGAAACAAATCTCAATTATCGAGAAACAAACCCTGACTTAACGGGGGATGTTCGCACAATTTTGCGCAATGCTGAGGAGTTGAGAGATCAGTGGCTCCACGGTGAGGAAGATGATACTTTCAATGGTCAATCACGCACGGCGATCGCCCGACTTAAAGATTTAGTTGAAATTGCTCAAAACCTAAGTTCCGCCGATTCAATCGAAGCTATTTTTGCCTTAATCCGCGATGTCGTGTTCCGAGAACTGCCAGCCTTAGAACGGATGGCCCTGCTGACTGATACTGACGGGAAGGGCAAGCTGGAACTGTTAAATGCATCAGCGCGCGATTTTCCTGACGATCACCCGATTGTGCGCAATAGTTCTTGGATTAGTAAGTCAGTTTGTCAGAAGGTTTTTGAAGAAAAAATTGCGCTCAAATCAGTCGATGCCCAGAGCGATGATCGTTTTCAAGGCGAAGATAGTATTTTGGCGAAGGGGATTCGGGGCGTGCTGGCTGTGCCACTTTGGGATAAAAGCGAAGTGGTTGGCGTGCTGTATGGCGATGCTCATTTGAGCTTAGAGGATGATTCGGAAGTTATTGCAGATAATGATCTCAGTTTCTTTTCGACGATTGGCAATTTGGTTGCGGCGAGTGTACAGCGGTGGCTTTTGAGTCGTCAGTTGCAGGAGCAAGCTCAAATTCGGCGCAGATTGGAACGGTATCATTCTCCGGCAGTGGTGCAGCAGTTGATTTCGGTCGGCGCTTTAGGCAATGGTCGGCTGCCGCCAAAAGAGGCTGAAATTAGTATTTTGTTCGCGGATATTGTCGGATTTACATCGATGTCAGAGCAGCTTAGTCCGAGCGAAATTGCGAGCTTGTTGGATGTCTTTTTTGAGGAGATGTTGCAATCTGTGTTCGAGCAGGAAGGCACGCTTGATAAGTTTATTGGTGATTGTATTATGGCGTTTTTTGGGGCGCCGGAACCTCAACCGGATCATGCTGAGCGGGCGATCGCCGCAGCGGTGGGAATGCTCAACCGTTTGGACAAACTAAACCTAGAAGGGGTTTGGAATAAACCGATCCAACTGCGAATTGCGGTAAATAGTGGCAAGGCATTTGTGGGAGATGTCGGCAGCTCGCAACGGGTCGATTACACCGTCTTGGGTGCAACTGTTAATTTGGCCTCACGCCTCGAATCAATTTGTCCGCCGGGGGAATGTGTGATCAGCGATCCGACCCATGGCCTAATCGGTGAGCATTACCAAAAACTTTTTTCGCCGATGGGGGGTGGTCGGTTCAAGGGCATTGAGCGAGAAGTGATGGTGTACCGTACCCACCGTGGCCCGGGCAGACAGCAACATTTGATCAAACCCAAGGATACGGTTAATGACTCAACTCCCACCATCGCCTCCTAAAGTTGAGCCGCCTCACGTCTCTGTAAAATAAATTCGGCGATCGCCAGATCAACAGGCGTTGTGATCTTTAAATTTGTCTCTTCACCCTGCACAATTTTTACCGGCAAACCGCACCGCTCAAACAAAGCCGCATCATCCGTTACTTCCCAGCCCAGCACCTTACCTTGATCGTGACATTTCTTTAGACGAGATACCGAGAAACCCTGAGGTGTTTGCGCTGCCCACAGTTGAGCGCGATCGGGAGTCGCTTCAATAAATCCATCATCCCCCACTACCTTAATCGTGTCTTTTACCGAAACTGCGGCGATCAATCCTTCACAGGTTTGCAGTTCTAGAGCACAACGATCAAACAAATCAGGAGTAGCCAAACACCTTGCCCCATCATGAATCAAGACCTGTTGTGCCACTGCGGGCAAAGCCTGTAAACCGTTATAGACAGACTCCTGCCTCGTGGAACCGCCGACAATGAGCTGCACAGGTTTTGATAGTTTCAATTCGTTTAACATCGCTGCAAAATCTTCGAAGTCAACGGGCTGACCAATGATGCCAATCCACACAATCGACTGAGCGGCAGCGGCAGCTTTTAATGTCCAAGCGAAGAGTGATTTGTCGCGTAAAGGCAGTAATAATTTGTTGCGATCGCCACCCATCCGCTTACCGACTCCCGCCGCTGGAAGTAACAAATACATAGTGGATTTTCCCAACTCACTAAACGATTCAGCCTATTCTCTTCTAAAATGAAGCTGGATACGTAAATAAAAGCCCCCACGATGCGAATATTAGCCCTTGTCCCCGGAGGAATTGGTGATCAAATCCTCTTCTTCCCCACCATTGCTGACCTCAAGGAACGCTATCCTGAAGCGATGATCGATGTTTTGGTTGAGCCTCGCGCCAAGGCCGCCTACCGTATCTGTACGAACGTACATGAAATATTGACCTTCGATTTTAAAGATCGCAACGGCCCCGCCGACTATCTCAACGTCCTCGGTATTATGCGCGATCGCGAATACGATATTGCCCTTTCTCTCGATAAAAACTGGGTAGTTGATCTCTTGCTTTGGCTGAATGGGATTCCCGTTCGTGTTGGTTATAAAACAAGCTCTTCTTTGTTTCTCACCGACCAAACCCCCCTCAACGAAGATCAGTATGCGGCGAATCAATACCACGACTTACTGAAGAGTCTCGGTATTGACAAATCCACTCCACCCATTACCGTCACCGTCCCTAACTTTGATATTCAGTGGGCTGAGGGTGAGCAAAAACGCTTAGGTCTGACCGATGGTTATGTTTTGATTCACGGTGGCGCCAGCAAATCTTCTCAGAAAAGAGGCGTGGATAAACTTTATCCTCTAGAGCAATGGGGCGAAATTCTCAAAGACATTAAGGAAAAGCAACCTAACTTGCCCATCGTTTTGTTGCAGGGGCCAGAAGACGACGATTGGGTAACGGCTCTTAGTGATCGTTTTGGTCCGCTCAAGGTCACAATGCCAGAAGATATTGGCAAATCTGCGGCCATGATTGCTGGCGCGAACCTCTTGGTTTGTACTGATAGCGCGCCGATGCATTTGGCGATCGCCGTCGGTACTTACACCGTGGCTTTATTTGGCGCAACGAAAATCGAAACTTGCTTACCCATCAGCAGCGATAAATTTACCGGGATTCAGTCTTCCACAGGACGGATGGCCGATATCAAACCCAAAGACGTACTCTCGCAAATTTGGCGTGGCTAGACCTGCTGTTTTCCTAGATCGCGATGGCGTCCTTAACGTTGAAGCTGGCTATCTTTACCAGCTAGAAGACCTCAAACTAATTCCGGGGTCAGCATCAGCCGTACGCGCCCTTAATGACAAAGGATTATTCTGCTGTCTCGTCTCAAACCAGTCAGGCCCAGCTCGCAATTATTACGGAATCAAACATGTCGAAGCACTTCATGAGCGATTGTGTTTGCTCTTGAAAAAAGAAGCCGGTGCTTTTCTCGATGCTCTTTATTATTGCCCTTACCTCAGCGAATCTGCTGGGGGCACAAATGCCGAATACACGATGTGGGGAACGTGGCGTAAACCCAACACTGGTATGTTAGTCGCAGCAGCATGGGAACACGACTTAGATTTAAAAAAAAGCTATATGGTCGGTGACAAAGCAACCGATATTGATCTTGCCAATAATGCCGGTCTGAAGGGCGTTCTTGTCCAAACTGGCTATGGTGAAAAAGTTAGCCAAGGGAACTACCAACACCACACTCAACCGCATTTTACTGCGTCAAATCTTCAGAGCGGTGTCAATTGGATTTTGACGAACTTTGATAAAAAAGCTTAAACTGAAAAACTTTAGTTGCTTGACGTGAGTTTGGGTTGAGAACTTGAAGAAAAACCTTTAGAGAAAGGCTGACTCAGAGACAACGGGCAAAAGAAAACCAATACCAATATTTTTTTGATCAAAATTTCTGCTTAAACAACATCTTCTTTCAATTATTAGCTCTCCCCTTCTCTGTGTCACCGTTTCAAATCTTGCTTAATCCGAACTTCGGTTCATTTGTTTAGCGTCCGAGTAGGTTTGGGATGCCGTCGCAACCGCCGGGGATAGTTTCACGGCTATTCTCACCACACCAGGCGCAACAATAATATCTTTGCTCTTCGCTCATTCGTTTAATGTTCAAAAAATTGGCATTTTCGACTACTGCGCCAGTGTATTGACCTGTGGTGTAGTTTGGCACTTTGTTTTTGATTCGTGGGCTGGTTGTTTCTAGAGGCCCGTAAAACAAGATTGCGCCTTTGAGATCTGCTTGTTGCAAATTGGCTTCGGCGAGGATTGTGCGCGAAAGGTTGGCGCGTACTAAATCGCAATTTTTAAGGTTTGCTCGCACCATATTGGCTTCGCTAAGTTCTGTCCAACGTAAGTCCATGCATTCTAGGTTGGTGCCGGCGAGCATAACGCCGAGGTCAATAACGCGTACGCCTCGCAAACGATCTTCTAGGTATCCGCCGCTACCGTCAAAGATTGGACGGCCGAGATGTCCATCGCGCCGCAGGGGAGTGAGTAAACGGGACTGGGATAGGAATCGTAAAATTTTTGCTTTACCGCCTTCATCGACGCTGCTCAAAATTGCGGCTGTCCGGCCTTCTGCGATGGATCGTTCTTGGGGCCAGTCTTCGAGTAGGCCTTCGTCGCTGAGGGCGAGTTCTGAGATGCCTTGGAAGTAGGTATCGATGGTTTGTTGCTGGGTGATGCGGTTTTGTTGAATGGTGAGGTCACGGGAAATGACGTATTGCTCCCACGCGACGTAGACGGCTAAAACGGCGATCATAATTTGTCCGAGGGCACCGACCCAGTCTGCCCATGAGCCGAATTCGTCCCATTTGATTTGGTTTAGCCAATAGCCGATGGTTTCGTATACGCCAATAAATTTAAATAGTCCGGCGATCGCCACCGCTAAGCCAATAAAGCCCACTAAAGTACTGCGTTCACTATCCGTGAGAAATGTTTTTAGCCATTCCCGCAGTGAAGGCAAAATAATTTTGAGCGAGAGCAACAGAGTGACAAGAGTACCGGATAAGCCCAACCAAGCCCATTGACTCACCAGCCCCATCAGCATCACACCGATGGCAGTAAATAGTAGCCACGGATTGTTCGAATCAATTTTTTTGAGATAAAAACGTTTTTCTCCTGCTGGTCGTGGCGGCGGAATTTTTACCGGTGTGCCTAGTGTTCGAGGCGATGTAATCTCAATTGATGTATCGGGAGTGTCTAGATCTTCTGAGGGGATGTCAGAAAATATTTTGGGCTTTGATTGACTCATAAACCTTTGAGCAGCAAGATATCCAGCAATTGTAACGAATTCTCTTCAGAAACTCGTATTAAAAACCCCTTTACCGAAGAAAAGGGGCGACATGTTTTCTCTAAGGTTGTGACTTAGATATTGTTAAGCACAATTTTTGCAGCGGCAAGCGTTTTTTCAATGTCCTCATCGGTGTGAGCCAGTGAAGTAAAACCGGCTTCAAACTGGGATGGGGCCAGATAAATACCTTGCTCTAACATGCCACGGTGATAGCGGCTGAATTTGTTGAGGTCAGATTCTTTGGCGTCGTCGTAGTTGTGTACTGACTTGCCGGAAAAGAACATGCCAAACATCCCGCTGATGTTACCGCCGGAGACTTCGTGGCCTGCTTCTTTCGCAATCTTTAGTAAGCCTTTGATGAGCTTACTGGTCACAGCCTCTAAGTGCTCGTAAGTACCGGGACGCTGGAGCAATTCAAGGGTTTTGATGCCGGCTGTCATGGCGAGAGGGTTACCGGAGAGTGTTCCGGCTTGGTACATCGGGCCTGCGGGGGCGACCATCGACATAATTTCTTGGCTGCCGCCGTACGCGCCGACGGGTAAACCGCCACCGATTACTTTACCGAGGGTTGTCAGGTCTGGGGTAACGCCAAATTTTTGTTGAGCGCCGCCGTAGGCAATCCGGAAGCCTGTCATGACTTCATCAAAAACGAGTAGTGCGTCGTTTTCTTTGGTGATTTCTCGTAAGCCTTCGAGGAAGCCTGCGTCTGGGGTGACAAAACCGGAGTTGCCGACAACTGGTTCTAGGATTACGCCGGCGATCGCCCCCGGATTTTCAGCAAATAACTTTTTAACAGATTCAAGATCGTTATAAGGCGCAGTCAAAGTTGAAGCAGTCGTGCTTTTCGGTACACCCGGAGAATCAGGCAAACCCAGCGTCGCAACACCAGAGCCAGCCTGTACTAAAAACATGTCCGCATGGCCGTGGTAACAACCTGCAAACTTGATGATTTTTTCGCGTCCAGTATAAGCCCGCATCAGGCGTAACACTGACATACAAGCTTCTGTACCAGAGTTCACAAAACGAACCATTTCGATGCTGGGCACTGCGGCGATGACCATCTCTGCCAAAATATTTTCTTTGAGGCAGGGCGCACCAAAACTTGTACCTTTCTCTAAAGTTTCCTTAAGTGCTTCGTTAACTTCATCATTGGCATGACCGCAGATGGCCGGGCCCCAAGTCCCAACGTAGTCAATATATTTGTTGCCGTCCACATCCCAAACAGAGGAACCTTTTACACGGTCAAACACGATAGGCTGACCACCGACAGATTTAAAAGCACGTACAGGAGAACTAACACCACCGGGCATTAATTTTTGGGCTGCATTAAAAATCTCTTCTGATTTGGTTGTATTCAAAGCTGTAGTAACCAAATTTTTTCTCCTTTAGCAAATTTTATAAAAAATAAATTGATGAAGATCAGGGCGGTTAAAGTTTTTTCTAGGTCAAAATTCTAGGGCAGGGAGTTATTATAGCGATTTTTTATTTTACGAAATAGCGGCCATTTTGCTATTAAACCGAAGATTAATTCACAATAGTCTATAGACTCAAAGCCGAAAAAATTAAACTTTTAACTCATGGAGACTGACCCTAGCATGTCTGCGATCGCCGTTCGATTTCTGCCCAATGATGTCACCGTAACCGCAGAAGCAGGGGAACCGATGATCGAAGTTGCCCGCCGTGCGGGGGTCACAATTCCGACTGGTTGCCTGATGGGTTCGTGTCATGCTTGTGAAGTGGAGCTGGATGATGGCTCTAGTGTTTGTGCTTGCATTAGCGGAATTCCCGGCGATCGCCCCGAGATCACTATCAATTTATTTAGCGATCCCGTTTGGTAAAATCCTCAAAATTATCCAAAAATGCCCATTTTCTCAAAAAGTTCGCATTTCCTCACAAATACCCGTAGTTGTAGAGTTTGCAATCTACACAGCCATACCTACGTAAATCTACACAAAGATATTTTGTATCATCTACTACAGAACTGTACCGATAAACATCTTAGAAAGCAGAGTGCCATAGAATAACCACAATCAATTCTCAAACTAATTGCAGAGTTGATTGAGAGAAACTATTGCTGCTCTCTCGATTCTCAAAAAGCTTTACCGGCGATTAGAACCTACAAAGTTATTCAAGAGATCTGAACCATAACTTGAGCATCAATAGTCATTTCGTAACTTGCGGTTTTACTGATGTAAAAGGTGACATTCGCTACCGTTCACGAAATTTGCTTGTGTTATTCCATTGGGTAATTGCCTAAACAACATCTCAAACTAATGCCTAAGTCAATCTTCCAAGAACGAGGAACGGCCGCAGCACAAGTGATGTACCAACCTGCACAAGACAACAGCGTTGTACTTCGCCTCGCTCGGAAAATTTCTCGCAACCTCTCTCCCGCTTGGTTAGCCTGTATTCCCTTCGCAGCGATTATTACAGTCGTCTGGGGTACGGCTGCATCAGCACAAGACTCAGCCGTTGATGCTGCTGGTCAAGTCCAAATTATTTTGGACACAATCTTTTTACTTACCTCCTCTGTCCTCGTCATTTTTATGAACGCAGGCTTTGGTATGCTCGAAGCTGGTTTTTGCCGCCAGAAAAACGCAGTTAACATTCTCGCGAAGAACCTCTTCGTCTTTGGTGTTGCAACAATCGCTTATTGGGCGATTGGCTACGCCTTCATGTACGGCGATGGTAATACTTTCATCGGACTAAAAGGATTCTTCTTCTCCGGTAGCAGTGTTCCTTACAGTGGTGATGGTAGTGAGTGGTACACCATGGATGGTGAGACTCAAATCCTTAACTTCGTGCCTGAAAGTGTATCCTTCCTGTTCCAAGTTGCCTTTGCTGCAACCGCTGCAACCATTGTTTCTGGAGCTGTTGCTGAAAGGATCAAGTTCGACGCATTTCTGATCTTCAGTTTCCTACTTGTTGCTATTTCCTACCCCATCACTGGTCACTGGCAATGGGATGGTGAGTGGTTAAGTCAATTTGGTTTCTACGATTTTGCTGGATCTACAGTAGTTCACTCTGTTGGTGGTTGGGCTGCGCTTGTTGGTGCGGCAATTCTCGGCCCCCGTCTTGGTAAATATCGTGATGGTAAGGTCAGTGCAATTCCTGGTCACAACATGAGTATTGCAACTCTCGGTTGCCTTATTCTCTGGATTGGCTGGTTTGGCTTTAATCCCGGTTCTCAACTTGCTGCTGATTCGGCAGTGCCTTACATTGCGGTTACAACGAACTTGGCTGGTGCTGCTGGTGCTGTAACAGCTACCACTACCTCTTGGCTTAAAGATGGTAAGCCTGATCTATCAATGATCATCAACGGTGTTCTTGCTGGTCTTGTTGGTATCACTGCTGGCTGTGACAGCGTTAGTACGTTTTCTGCAGTCATCATCGGGGCGATCGCCGGTGTTTTGGTTGTCTACTCAGTTGCTTTCTTTGATTCCATCAAGATTGATGACCCTGTTGGCGCAACCTCTGTCCACCTTGTTTGTGGTATCTGGGGAACCCTAGCTGTCGGTCTTTTCCAGTTTGATACAGGCTTGTTTACTGGTGGTGGTATCCAACAACTGATTGCTCAGATTGTCGGCATCCTCTCCATTGGTGGTTTCACCGTGGCGTTTAGCTTTATCGCTTGGTATGCAATTTCTGCGGTTCTTGGCGGCATTCGTGTCGAAGAAGAAGAAGAATTACGCGGTCTAGATATCAGTGAGCACGGCATGGAAGCTTACAGCGGATTTGTTAAAGAATCTGACGTCATCTTTGCTTCTACTCCTACTGACCCCGAAATCTAAGTTAGTGAACTTTAGTTTAATTATTTGATTTTGATAGCCCTCTTAACAGAGGGCTTTTTTTTGCCTTTGTTAAATGAGATCGTAGGTCATGGCGATCGCCTTCAAAGCCAGACGACGATTCCGAATAGCTCATTTCCTTCCCTCAAACTCCTGTTTCATTTGCAGAACTTTAAGTTCTCCACCAGTAACTCATTCAGAGTCTTACAAATAGCTAGATTTACAGAGTCTCCCACAGCTAATGAAAAAAAGATTGCCGTTTAGTGGACAGATATTTCGTAGCTGCATTTTCGTTGATTTGCCGCTGATAAAACTTCAAAAGATATCAAATACTGCGTTGAGTAAAAATACTCAACAAGACCTTCCATTTAATATTTGCTTAAGAATTAAATGTCAATTTGTAGATGAATTCCAACAACAAATAACTAAAAACAAACGCCGTAATTACTTTAACAAGACTTAATAACGAAATGTCTGAGTACGTTGTATAACTTTTATCTAAGGACTTAAGAGTTCTTGTTGTACCGCTACCGAATGCCCGTCAACAGCGGATTCGATAGCATTTACTTCTTTTTGCTGAGGAAGATACTGGGCAATTCAACGATTGTAAAGTTTTCTGAATATTGCGGTCAAAAAGAAGCGAAAATACATCACACTCTTAATTGGCTTTGGGGATAAATTTACTGTTTTAGAGCATGCCGAGTTTGAATAATTCTTACTTTGCTTCTTTCATCCAGCCCCCTCAGCAGTTGCTTGATAAAAAAACTTTAAGCAAGACATAATCAAATAAATCCCGCTCATCAATTTTAAGTAGGAGATAAAAACATGTTTGATATTTTTACCCGGGTTGTTTCCCAAGCTGATGCCCGAGGTGAGTTCATCACTGGCGATAAGCTCGATGCACTCAAGAAAGTTGTTTCCGAAGGAACCAAGCGTTCTGATGCTGTTAGCCGTATGACTAACTCCGCATCTGCGATTGTTACTGATGCTGCTCGTCAACTCTTTGCTGACCAGCCTCAACTCATCACTCCCGGTGGAAACGCTTACACTAGTCGTCGCATGGCTGCTTGCCTCCGCGACATGGAAATCATCCTTCGCTATGTAACTTACGCTACTTTCACTGGTGACGCTTCTGTCCTCAATGATCGTTGCTTAAATGGTCTCCGTGAGACTTATGTTGCTCTCGGCGTTCCCGGTGCTTCTGTTGCTGCTGGTGTTCGTGCAATGGGTAAAGCAGCTGTAGCGATCGTTAACGATCCTAACGGTGTAACTCAAGGCGACTGTAGCTCTCTTGTTCAAGAGATCAACCTTTACTTTGAGACTGCTGCACAAGCTGTTGAATAAGTAATTTCTTTTCCAGCCTTGCATTTTTCATGCCGTCTCACAATTTTGCGAGACAACTTTTTTAAAGATAATTATTGATAACCCATAGGGAGATAATTTGACAATGAAAACCCCTCTTACCGAAGCAGTATCCATCGCTGATTCTCAAGGACGTTTCTTGAGCAGCACTGAGCTCCAGTATTTGTATGGTCGTCTTCGCCAAGGTGCTTTCGCACTTGAAGCTGCGCAGACTATCACTTCCAAGTCTGACGGTCTCATCAGTGGTGCAGCTCAAGCTGTTTACTCTAAGTTTCCTTACACCACTAGCACTCCCGGTGCTAACTTCGCTGCTGATCAGCGTGGTAAGGACAAATGTGCTCGTGACATCGGTTACTACCTCCGCATGATTACTTACTGCCTCGTTGCTGGTGGTACTGGTCCTATGGATGAATACCTCCTCGCAGGTATTGACGAAATCAACCGCACTTTTGACCTTTCTCCTAGCTGGTATGTTGAAGCTCTCAAGAATATCAAAGCTAACCACGGTTTAAGTGGCGATGCTGCGACTGAAGCAAACAACTACATCGACTACGCAATTAACGCTCTTAGCTAAATTTGCCTAGTCTAGACCCGGATGGGTAAGCGGTTTTCAGCTGTATTGTTGATGTCTGCTTGCTTCTCCGGGTCTTGTTTTATCTAGATAAAATTACTGGTTTAACAAGGAGTATTAGGCAAATGGCTGTTACCGTTGCTGCGTCTCGCTTGGGAACTGCTGCTTACGACGATCAATCTCCGATTGAGTTGCGAGCAAATTATTCTCGAGAAGATGCTGAAATCGTGATTCGCGGAATTTATCGTCAAGTGTTAGGCAATGACTATGTCATGTCTTCTGAGCGTTTGACTGCTGCTGAATCTTTATTCGTCAATGGCTTGGTTTCTGTACGAGACTTAGTCCGGGCGATCGCTCTTTCTGAGCTTTACAAAGAAAAATTTTTATATCCCAATTTTCAAACTCGCGTGACTGAGCTGAACTTCAAGCATCTGTTGGGCCGTGCGCCTTACGATGAATCTGAAGTTATTGAGCATCTTGATCGCTATCAGAATGAAGGCTACGAAGCTGACATTGATTCTTTTATTTACAGTGAAGAATACACTGAAAATTTTGGAGACAATGTTGTCCCTTATTGCCGTGGTTTTGAAACCCAGCGTGGTCAAAAGACTGTTGGTTTCACTCGCATTTTTAGCTTGCAACGGGGTTATGCGACCTCTGACCGAGCAAAAGGTGGTGCTGGTGGAACTTCTCGCTTGGCTCAAGAACTCGCTCGCAATAATGCTTCTGCTGTAATTGGACCTTCTGGTTCTAATAGCGGTTGGGCTTATCGTACTCCGGAGGATTCTTATGTTCCTCGTAAGTCTCTTGGTGGTGCTACTGGCTTGAATGCACAGGATGCCATTGTGCGTGTTGAAGTATCTTCACTGTCTACGCCTCGCTATCCTCGGGTTCGCCGCAGTAACCGGACTTTCTTTGTTCCGGTATCTCGCTTGTCTCAGAAGATGCAGGAAATTCAACGGATGGGTGGCAAGATTGCCAGCATCACACCTGCGGGCAATTAGAGAATTACTTTTTTAGGATAGTCATTCTCTAATGGTTGCCGATAGGTGATTGTACAAAGTCAGGGGCAAAAGTAGAGAGGGGGTCTAATTCTTCTCGGTTTTGTTCCTGATTTTGACTAATTTACTGCAAGTGTTTATTTTATATAAATCTTTTACGGAGTTTCAAGAAGAATATAATGTTAAGTCAATTTTCTAGTGATACGGAAGCGGCTTCGCGAGTTTTTACTTATGAAGTTCAAGGTTTGCGCCAATCTGATGAAACGGAATATCAGAATTATTCTGTTCGCCGGAGTGGGAGTGTTTTTATGAATGTTCCTTATGCTCGGATGAATACTGAAATGCAACGTATTTTGCGTTTGGGTGGCAAAATTGTTTCGATTAAGCCTTATGATGGCGCGACTGCTAGCCATGATGAAGAGTAGGGTTTACGGATTGTAATCATATTTTTTGTTTGGTATGGGGTAGTGGCGTGTGATTTTTCGCTGTTGCCCTAGTTTACTTTTTGAGCGGGATTGGGTATTGGGATGAGTGACTGGACGATGGCTGAGGCATGGACGCTAGAGCAGGCGATCGCCAGTATTCAGCAAACGGAAGATTCGAGTAAAAGATATTACGCGGCTTGGTGGTTAGGAAAATTTCGGGTTGAGGATGAGCGGGCGATCGCCGCATTATTGGAAGCGTTAAAAGATGAAGCGGATCGATCGCCGGATGGAGGTTATCCGTTACGACGCAACGCAGCAAAGGCTTTGGGGAAACTGAATAATCCAGCGGCAGTGGAGCCTTTGATTGATTGTTTGGAGAGTGATGATTATTATGTGCGGGAGTCGGCGGCGCAGTCTTTAGAAATGTTGGGCGATCGCCGGGCGATTACAGCATTGCGATCATTGTTGGCTGGTGGTTTGGCAACAGCAGTAAAAGCAGCAGGCAAACCTCATTTGGTGCAACCTTATGAAGCGGTCATCGAAGCTTTAGGCACATTGGGCGCAACGGAAGTTACGGAAGAAATTCAACCGTTTTTAGAGCATGATTTCGAAAAAATTCGTTACGCAACGTTACGGGCTTTGTATCAACTGACCCAAGATTCAAGCTACGCGAAAAAATTAATGGCGGCATTATCGGGTGAGAAATTACAGTTGCGCCGTTCGGCATTATTGGATTTGGGGGCGATTGGTTATGTGCCCGCAGGAGAGGCGATCGCCACCTGTTTTGCCGAAAATAGTTTAAAACTCATTGCGCTCAAAGGCATTTTAGAATCTCATTTACAACGCAATACCGAACAACTTGATGCCGATAGCCAGCAGCTTATGACTTTGATGGATAATCTGCTCTGAATTTGATGAATTCGAATACTCTTTTTTTGTCTGAAACTATGACCGTTGAAGCTTTAATCCATGCCGTTAATAATCCTAAATCGGCCCAATCATTAGTCGAAAATGTTGCCGCACTTGCTGCCACAAAAAATCCCGCAGCGATTCCCACCCTTGTGGATGTACTGAAGTTTAATAACCCCGGTGCTGCCGTTGCTGCGGTGAGTGGTTTGATTGAAATCGGTGAAGCTGTTGTGCCTTACCTTCTCAAAAATATTGATGGTTACAATTACGGCGCGAGGGCTTGGATGGTGCGGGTGTTCGCTGGTATTGGCGATCCGCGAGCTATCGATATTTTGATTGAAGCTGCCAATACAGATTTTTCTCTTAGTGTTCGTCGCGCTGCAACAAAAGGATTAGGCTATCTGCAATGGCCAAAAGTTGATGAGTCTGAGCGAGAAGCCCAACAGGACAAAGTGCGAGATTCGCTTTTGCTGGCTCTGCAAGATGGGGAATGGGTGGTGCGATATGGGGCGATCGCCGGATTAGAAGGTTTGTATCAAAATATATCAGCTACTAGCCAAACTTTAATTCAGTCAAAGTTGCAGCATTTTCTATCACAAGAAGCAGAGCTAGCCGTTAAAGCACGGTGTCAAAGATTATTGCTAAATCTCAGTTAATCAATATATTTCTTGTGAACTATAGAATACGTCAACTTTCTTGCAATTGACTCGATACAGCCAGCGGTAACTCTACAATAAAAATAGAGCCTTTTGGGTGATTGTCTACTACAGAAATAGCGCCTTGATGAGCGTTGATAATCATTTTGCAAAAAGCTAAACCGAGACCAGTTTGTAAAATATCTTCTCGCTTATTGCCGATAACGTACTTTTCAAAAACCTTTTGTTTCAACTCATCGGAAATACCGCTGCCTTGATCTTTAACGTAAAGTTGCAGTTTTGTTTTATCGGCTGTCTCACCGGAAGTGCTTATTTCTACTGTTATCTGCGAGCGTAAGGGTGAAAATTTTAAGGCATTAGACAACAAGTTGTTTAACATGCGCGTTAGTAAAGGGCGATCGCCATTAATTGCGTAATCACAATCCTCTGGATCAAGAAACTGAATAACAACATGACGTACATCTGCTAGTTCTTGAAAATCACTGATTACTTCATTTAATAAATCTTTGAAATCAAAAATTTGATGTTGAAGCAAAAATTCGCCAGCCTCAGCTTTGGCATAAACTAACAAATCATTAGTCATGCCCTCAAGACGACTGGCAGAACGACGAATTTTTTTGATTCCAGTAGCGACTGGCTTATCAAGATCATACTGCTGCATAAATTCAGTATGGAGCAAAATACTTGAGAGCGGATTAGTGAAATCATGGATGATCATATTCGTGAGATCATCGCGAAAACTCAAGGATTTTTTAAGCGCATCGTACTGAAATTTAATGCGTAACATTGAAATGACACGCGCTTTTAATTCTATTTTTTTGATAGGTTTAGCAATAAAATCATCAGCGCCTACTGCTAAACATTCAGTTAAATATTCGTTGCCAAGAGCCGTAATCATGATGACTGGAATTTGCTGCCACTGAGCATTATTTTTAAACATTTTGCAAAATTCGAAACCATCCATCTCTGGCATCATTGCGTCAAGTAAAATCAGATCTGGTAAGTGTTTATTGAGACGTTTCAAAGCACTATTTGCAGATGAAACATAGCTTAATTGATAGCCTTCTTGGAAAAGAAAGCCTTCAATTACATCAAAATTATCTGGCTCATCATCAATTACTAGAATAGAAGGTATACGGGGGAAAATGTGACTTTTCATGGACTACTCACTCTCGTAAAATATCTAAAAAAATAAATGAAGGTCTGCAAATATATTAATTATTGAGGCTGAAATTGAAATGTAGTCTCAACACAAACTTTGAAATAATAACGAACCTAAAACTAGATTACTTTGTTCTGGAGCTGATGTGATAAAGTTAAAATTTTTTGTTGATTGGCATTTTTCCATTGCTGTTTTTTAGTTGCTTACTATCAATTTTGATTGAAAAAATAATAAAAATAACTTTGAATTATTTGAGTTTATTTTTACTTTATACTAAGTCTTTTTGTGATAAATAAGGCTGTATTGAAAGCTACGACTAATGCTATGTTTTCAGAAGTTGGCTGGTACATTGCACTAAATATTTAAGCCTAAAAGGTTTGGAAATATATAGGTTTGCGCCAGCTTCTAAACATCGCTGTTCGTCTCGTTCCATGGCTAGTGCAGTCAGGGCAATGATTGGTAGTTGTTTAGCCCCAAAATCTTGGCGTAGGATCTTGATTGCGTCGAAGCCGTTTAGTTCTGGCATCTGGATATCCATGAGAACGAGGTCGGGTTTTTTGGCATGCACCATGGCGATCGCCTCCTTGCCGTTGACAGCTCGCTCGAGACGATAACCTCGACTGAGCAGATAATCCCAAATCGTCTCAATATTATCTTCATCATCATCAGCAATCAAGATTAAAGGATAAGCATTTTCTGGCTGCGATGAGCTGGCTGGCTTTGGTCGAGCAAAATATTTTTCTTGAGGTTCTTTAATGGTCGCAGGAGGCGGATTTGTCTCCTCTCTCAAGCCTGCGGGTTGCCACGGCAGATGTAACGAAAATTGGCTGCCCTGGCCTAATTCGCTAATAACAGAAACAGAACCTTGGTGTAGTTCTGCGATTTTACGCACAAGGGCTAACCCTAAACCTGTGCCACTAAAACGACGGGTTAGACTGCTGTCAAGCTGGACAAATGGCTCGAATAACTGGGACAAATTTTTAGAATCGATGCCGATGCCATTGTCATGGACATAAATTGTCAGCATTTGGCTGGCTGGATTTGGCTCTACAGTAAGGTTAATCTGGCCGTCGGATTCGGTGAATTTGATGGCATTACCGAGCAGGTTGAGCAGTGCCTGTCGTAGTCGTAATTCGTCTCCTTGAATGGTGAGTGACTTTTCTGGAACTTTTAATTGCAGATCGATATTTTTGCTTTTTGCCTGCTGGCGTACAAGGTTAACGCTGTCACGACAAATGGCGTTGATATTAACGGGGGAACGGCTAAATTTCATCTGCCCGGATGCAATTTTTGAAAGGTGCAGGATGTCGTTGATTAGGTCGAGTAGATGGTTGCCGTTGCGGTCGATGGTGGCTAGGGATTGTTGTTGTTTGGGGCTGATGTTGCCGTAGGTTTCGTCGGCGAGTACTTCTGTGAGGCCGAGAATGGCATTGAGGGGGGTGCGTAATTCGTGACTCATGTTGGCGAGAAATTCGTCTTTGAGTTTGGTGGCTCGTTCTAGTTCGGTGTTGGTGTGGCGTAGTTGTTGTTCGGTGTGTTTGAGGGTATCGATATTGGTGACTCGGACAAAGTTCATTTGGCGATCGCCGACCGTGATTTGTTTCGCAGCGATGCTCCCCCAGAAAACACGTCCTTTTTTTGTCACATATTCTAATTCTCTGGCCCAGTTGCCCATTTTTTCGATGTCTGCGGCGATCGCCAATAATTCTTCAGAAGTGAATTGACGGTGCTGCAAAATATGCCCTTCAATGCCGATTAGCTCATCCTTACTTTCAGCCTCAAACATTTCTACAGCTTTATCGTTGCAATCGAACGTTAACAATGTTTCCATATCGACCAGAAATAAAGCATCGGCTGATTCATTAAAAATGGCTTCACGTAAGTCTCGGCTCTGGGCAATTTCCCACTCCACTTTTTTGCGGGCTGTAATGTCTGTGACCATTTCCAATGCTCCCGAAAATTCGCCTTTGCTGCCGTGCATTAGATTTGTGGCAATAATTGTCCAAACTTGATCACCGTCTTTGTGGCGAAAGCAAAAATCGTACTCCGATGGTGAGCCTTGACGGCGATTTTTAAATTCTGCCTGAGCACTGGCGATCGCCGCCTGATCCAGAAACGAAAACAAAGATTGACCAATCATTTCCTCCGGCAGATACCCCAACATTTCAGCCATCTGCGGATTAACGTAGGTCGTGACATCCCGCTGATCGAGTAGCCAAATCCCTTCATGTGCCGTTTCCACAATTTGACGATAACGTTGCTCACTCGTCCGCAACTCTTCTTCCACCTGCCTGCGCGCGCTGATATCCCGAAAGACCCCAATAAAGCGTTCAGGCTTGCCGTCCCGCTCCCCGTTCAAGACACCACGGTCATGCATCCAGCGATAGTCACCATCCTTAGCAAGAAAACGATATTCAATATTAAAAAGCTTATCTTCTCGAAATGCGCGGCTAAATTCATCCACAACCGCAGCCAAATCATCAGAATGCACACGGCTGAGCCAACTATTAGTATCCATGCCCATTTCTTCGGGCGAATAACCTAGGATTTCTTGATAATTACCTTCCCAATTCAAGATATCTTCTGGCAAATAATGATCGTAAGTAATTTCCGCTAAAGCTAAGATCAAAGACTTGTCCCGCACCATCAGCAAATCATTCATTTCTTCAGAACGCTTACGCTGTGTAATGTCTTCAATAATGGCAATAAAATAGGGCTTTTCTGGCAACTTTGGGATTACTTCTGAAATATTTAATCTCACCCAAATCGTGCGACCAAGACTGTGATAAAGCGATGTTTCCCGTTGCACTGAACCAAATTCTTTTAGATCTGAAAACATCTGGCGATCGCCCACCTCTTCCACAGAAGGCGCCAAACTTTCATACGCAATGCCGACAAAAGCATCCGGCGTTTCTCCCAGCATCTTGGCAAAAGTTGTATTCACTTGCGTAAAGCAGAAATCCTCGTCTAGCTTGGCGATGCCGACTCCCACATTTTCAAAAATACTACGAAATTTTTCTTCATTTGCCTTGAGAGTTTGTTGCTGTTGCCGACGCATATCAGCGATATAAAGCATCTCACCAACTAACTGTAATATCTGAGCCTCTTCCTCATTAAACAGCTTCGTTTGTGGATCATTTTGAGCCAGACAAAGCACACCCCAAAGTTGCTTTTG
>JBARRZ010000118.1:0-36861 GCA_049644465.1 Limnothrix sp. | reverse complement strand
TGCGCCAGTGAATCAGTCGCATTGGGTCACCTGCACGATAATTGCGAATCGCTTTTGTCACGCCTTCATTTGCATTTTGATATAGTCTTTCGCTCTGAAATTTCGTACTTTCATCGTCGCCAATACTGTCAATAATTGGGCAGGCTTGGAGCGGTAAAATCTGTGGGTAAACCATCGCCCGTGTCGGCAAACTCTGGCTACGACGACACCAAAATAAACCGAGAGGGTTGGCGGTACGCAGCTCGATTTCGTCCCAATGAAAAATACCGCGCCGTTGGGCATCCACTTCGTAAGTCCAGTCGAGGGTCTCATTTGGCGGCAACATCTCAATCACGGTACGACGCGGCGCACCGAGTTCTGGCGGCAAAATGTCGGTCGCGGCAACAAGGGTTTTAGCGGCTTTGCTGTGATTGAAAAATTGAAGTTTGACCTGCATAATCTCACCGACACTCACGGGGGCGATCGCCGATCGTTCAAGAGTCAGCTCTCTCAAAGCTCGAATGGGCAAAATCACGCCGAGAAAAAGAATGGCAAAAATTGTACCGCTGAGGACGTAGAGCCAGCCAGCCATAGTATTTGTGGCTGCCCCAAAGAATGACAAACCGATCCCAAACAACACCCCGCCGCCATAGGCCGGAGCCACCCACCGCCGCTCAAGTTTAGAATGCCAATTATTTTTTTTGCGTGCCATGGTAACTAAAAACAGTTAAGGATGTTTGCGATCGCCCGATGATGGGGGACGTCTTGCCTAAGATCAATGGTAGACTTTTGACCCGTTAAACGCAGCCTATGACTTTTCCGACCCTCGCCGACTTAGATTTTTTACCTTACATTGACCAAAATGGGGCGATCGCCAGCGATTTTGATCAAAAGATCGGCATCTATGCCATTTATGACGCAGACAAAACCCTGCATTACATCGGCTACTCACGCGATTTCAAAAAGAGCCTAGAGCAGCACCTCGTCCGCTGCCCCGAACAGTGTCATTGGCTCAAACTGCATACCTGCGATCGCCCCAGCCGGACATTACTCGAAGAAATCCGTACCGCATGGCTTGCTGAAAACGGTGCAACCCCAGTTGGTAATGCTGCCGCAGAAGATCTTTGGACACAACCAATTGATGTGCGACCAACCCTAAACCCCGAAGAAAAAGCCGCCATCGAAGCCGCCGAAGATCTAACTCAAATCAAACTCTTAAAAAATCATGCCCGCCGCATCGAAGCACAAATCAAAACCACCCTTGAAGCTCGTGGTCTCAAAACAGAAATTCGTTTCCAACCCAAACTCAAAGAACAAGGATTACTGGATTTAAAATAGAAAATAAAACAAACAGAATTGCAGGTGATCCATGTCCAGTCTTAATTCTGCTCAAGTTTCTCAAGCTCCCCCATCCATTGAAGAGTTAGTCCAAGAAATTCAAAAAACCCCAGCCCAAGAATGGAATTATCTACTACAGATTTTGAAGTTGTTTCGCCAAAGCCTTGAGGCTGCCAATGTAGAAATCTCGGAAAAAAACCAAGCAGCCATTCATTTACTCAAAAGTTGGCGCGAAACTGATGATGAACAAGAGCAACAAGAAACATGGGAATTTCTTCGGCAAGCCCTTGATGAAAATCGCTTATCAGATCGCCCTTTGTTTCGTTCATGAGTAAACTTATTTTTCTGGATGCTTCTCCTCTGGGCATGGTGACTCACCCGAGGGCAAAAGGGCTTAATCTAGTCTGTCAGCTTTGGCTCGAAACTCAATTAACTAAGGGTTCTACAATTTTTATCCCAGAAATTACTGACTATGAAGTTCGTCGAGAATTAACTCGTGCTGGCAAAACGAACAGTCTCAAAAAGTTAGATCAGTTGATAGCTGTTTTGGAATATGTACCACTGACAACCAATATGATGCGTTTAGCGGCTGAGTTGTGGGCAAAAATGCGGCAAGAGGGTCAACCGACGGCGGATGCAAAGGCTCTTGATGGGGATGTGCTTTTGGCGGCACAGGCGATCGCCACGGCACAAATTAGAAATCAGGATATTGTGATTGCGACAAGCAATGTCGGACATTTGGCGAGATTGACCAATGCTCAGGATTGGCAGAGTATTTAATCCGTAACTCTTGAGGCATAATGTGGAAGAACATTTACGCCGAATTAACGTTTCAAGACCTGTAACCTAATGTTTATTCTTCCTGCGATCGCCTAAATTTAGAAATATGCGCCCCAGCCTCCAAACGGTTCCAGCCTCTGCATCTGTAGCGGATTTAACCCTGACTCGGACTCCCGACGGTCAGCAGTTGGAGAATATCAAAAGTCATCTCGACTTGATTTTGTTGGCGCTCGAATCTCTGGCAGGTATGGGTTCTGAAGCAATGTTACAGGCAGCGAAGGATTTAAATCTAGAATCGGTGATCGGCGATCGCGTGACGTTGTGGCGGTTACGGCAGTCCAATCCGTTGCGCAAAAGTAGTGGTGGTCGTAAAAAACTCGATGTCGAGGAAGCCAGATCGCTCGTGCTCATTATTTGTCATTTAGCCCGACAGCAACAGGACAATGTCCGTCGTGCCTGTGCGCTGTTGGAGCAGATGACGGCTCAAGGCGAGGAACCGCACCGCGCCGCTTTGTTGGGAGATTACCTCGATAATTTCAGTAATACCTATCAGGAGCGGATGGACGAGGAAGAGACTGTATCGCCAGATTTTTTGGTGCGATTATCTTTCAAATTACTGATTGATTTGCTGTTTTATGGGGCGGATAATGGCCATCGTCGGCTGTGGTTGGCCTTGATGGATCATTCAACGGTTTGATAGCTTGCTTGACTCGATTTTGGTTTGTCGCTTTTAAATTATTTTGTTTTGATTTGAACTTTGCTTTATGCTCTCACCCACCCTTATTCGCCGCTATACACCGCCGACTTGCAGTCTAGAAATTACTGCAAAAACTTCTGCGTTGTCTCAATGGACAGGGAAGCCGGTGGTTAAGGATTTAGTTTTTGAGCTGAGCCTTGATGATCCACGTTTAGTCACGGAACAAAAAATTCTCTTGGCTGGCGATCGCCAACAGCTTGAGGATTTGGCGGAAGTGGTGACAGATTATGTACAGCGTTTTTTGCAGCAAACCAGCCCAGTGTTTGACTTTGCGCCAACCCAAAATATTTTCACTTATCAAACGCCCGACTCTAATAATGTGGCGACCATCGCGCGGCCCCAGCTAGAAACAAAAGGGTTGTTATCCCATCGGCTGCACTTGGGCCGTTTAGCGAGTAATGTTTCGGGGCAAACGATTCAGTTGACTGCAACTCAGCTATTTGATTTGGCGAATGCGCTCGATTCTTATAGTGCGGATATGGTGGCATTGCCGGGAATCACTGCGGCGCGTAACCGTAAAAATGCAATTCGCTGGGGGGCGATCGCCGCTTCAGTCTTGCTCGTCGTTGGTGTTAGCAAAGCTGTTTTACAAGATCCGCAAGTTACCCAATCCGAAAGTGCGGTGGCAGATCTTGATCTAGTCGCTCCGATTGAATCCGAAGAACAAGTGATTGCGCCCAACCCCCATTCTTCCTATTCTTTCGCGCCAGTTCCTGAGCTAGGAGACACGTCTACGCTCACCGCTAAACGAGAAGACCCGGCGATCGCCAACCTTAAGCCCATTCCTAGATCTGGCGCTCAGAGCAACACCCAGAGTCGAACAACACCGAGAAAAACCCAGACAGCTCGGCCAAATACCACTAGCACGAGGCAAAGTCCCCCGCCGCTACCGCCGACGATCGCCGATTCTCGTCCATTACCCCCGGGGAATTCGATCCCTTCTGCTGCCGGAGAGTATCCCGTGGCTGCGCAGGCCAATGATTTGGAAGCTCTAAGCGAAAGCGACGGTTTTGCAACTGAGACTAATCCACCGACGGCTAGTGAAAGAATGCCTGTCGGTTCAGCGCCAGCTCCAGCACCTAGTGGCGATCGCCTTCAGCAAGCCCAACAATATTTTGCAAAAAACTGGCAAACACCAGACGGCCTTAACGAAACCCTCGAATATCGCCTCACAGTTGACCCTTCCGGCAAGATCACAAAAACAATTCCCCTCGGTAAAGCCGCCGAATTATATCAAAGCCGTCTCACTTTCCTCGCGCCCGAACAAACCGTTACTCGCACGTCAACAAGCACTCAACTCATGAGATTGGTGCTCGATCCAGATGGCACAGTGCAAACTTTCATTGAAACCGAATCGATGCCATAAGCGTCTACGCTAAAACAGCCTCAAATTAAGCCTTAAATCTTGAATTTTGGGCGATCGCCAAAGCTTAGCCGAAGATTCATTGCGTATTGCGTGGCGAAATCAAATTTCTTTGGTATTTTGGGCAGTGTATCCACAAAAAAACTCAAAAACTTGCCCTGTCTTGGTGACCCGACGAGGCTTTAGCTATCATGAATCTTCTTTTGAATCTGATTTCCTTCGTGGGAATATTCGGGTTATGCGGCGTAGCATGGCTCGGTTCAGAAAATAAAAAAATTGTACCTTGGAAAATTATCGGTGTTGGCGTGGCTATGCAGTTGGCAATTGGCGCACTAGTTTTTGCCGTTCCCATTACGCAACAATTTATTGTTTTTATCAACGACTTACTCAATTCATTTATCGCTGCCGCCGAAGCCGGTAGTCGGTTTATCTTCGGGAGTGTGCTCGTACCGCCCAGTGCGAATGGTGCAGGTCTTGGTACAGCAGCAAAATGGCTGGTTAATACAGTCGGTGTGCCCTACGTCGCGGGTAGTGGTACGGGATTGGGTGGTGCGGATCTCAATGTGGGATATGTGTTTGCGTTTCGGGCGTTACCCCTCATTATCTTTTTCTCGGCTTTAGTTGGTTTGCTTTATCGTCTGGGTATTTTGCCGTTTATTATTGGTATCTTTGCTAAATTCTTCCGTCAAATTATGGGCATCAGTGGGGCAGAAGCGTTGTCTGGCGCAGCCAATATTTTTGTGGGTATCGAGTCGGCGATCGCCGTTAAACCATTCCTCGCAGATATGACTCGTAGCGAATTGTGTGCCATCCTCACTAGTTGTTTCGGTTCCATCGCCTCGACCGTTTTGGGACTATACGCCGGATTACTACTGCCCGTTTTCCCAAACATCACCGGACACTTGATGTCTGCGTCAGTACTCACCATTCCTGCCTGTTTTGTCGTCTCTAAAATTCTTGTTCCCGAAACCGGAGTGCCTCTCACCATGGGCGGCGTGCCAAAAGAAGAAGACGATCCCGACAAACCTAAGCAGAGCATTATGGATAGCATCATCCTCGGTGCTCTCGATGGTGTCAAAATGGCTGTGGGCATTGCGGCTGTGTTGATCGCCATTGTGAGTTTGGTCAAACTTTTAGATAGTTCTTTCGCCGGATTAGCTGGCTTTTCGACTAGTGACAATAGTATTTTGGCGCTGATCGGCAATCTGTTCACCAACGTCAGTTTGAACAATATTTTCGGTGTGCTGTTTCTGCCACTGACATTCCTAACGGGTGTATCCCTCGACCCTACCGAACTATGGACGACTTCTGTGCTCATTGGTCAACGAGTACTGCAAACTTCCATTCCGCCCTATCTCAGCTTGGCAGCATTGGCACGGGAAGGTGCTCTCAGCGATCGCGCTATTTTGATCGTGAGCTATGTCCTCTGCGGTTTTGCCCATGTCCCTTCCTACGGTATTTTCGTCGGTGGTTTGTCAAACCTCGCGCCGTCTCGCCGCAGTGAAATCGGTTCTCTTGGCTGGAAAGCTTTGTGGGGTGCAACACTTGCTACTTTAATGACGGGTTGTATCGCGGGTATTTTCTTTTTCGATGGCAGCGGTGCTGCAATTCTTGGTCGCTAAGTTTGGAGCTAAAAGTAGTTAGAAATTATGTTTAATCGCAACCGTTTTTGGGCGATCGCCCTTGCTTTGATGACAGCCCTCAGTGTGATGGGTTTTAGTCTCGGCGCGCTCATTTCTGTCAATGCCCAAACTGAACAACCAACCAATTATCAAGATCCGGCTGGGCGGTTTGAAGTCGCTCTGTTGCCTGAATATAAAGTAACGCCCGTTGCAGGCATGTTCGTGGTGGAGTCGCCTGATAGCCAGATTGCCTATACCGTTTCTGTGCGCCCGAAAGCCGCCGATGCTTATCTTGCAGACACCGATTTGGCACAATTTGCACTGGAAACCGTAGAAAAAGGTGAAGGTTTTCAGGCCGGAGTCTCAGAAGGCACGGATATTGGTGTGAAAATTCCATGGCAAGGTATGCTCGGTAAAAGTCCGCTTTCCGGTATGCTTTTCGCGCGCCAAACAAACAATACAGTGCTGATTCTCACTCTCTCCGCTGTGGAAGAAAGTAAAGACAAGCTAGCCGAAATCTTACCGGAATTATCGCAAAGTTTGAAACCGTTAGCTTAAGCTTCAGACCATAAGCCACGATTAGCAAAAGCGAAGGATCTATTTGTAGATCCTTCGCTTTTTTGTGCAGTATTAAGACTGGCTGATTTTTAATTGTAAATCGCGTCTACTTCGGCGGCGATCGCCTGCACCGTTGCAGGAGGGAGAGCCAATAATTCTAGAAGATGTTGATACACAATACTTTCTAGCTGATTTACCCCATTAGAACGAACCACTTCATAACTAAGTCGAAGCGCCATTTCTTTCTCTTCCGTTGTCGTCAGATTAGCCGTTAGCTGATCGAGCGGCACATTCGAACCCAAATAATTTTCCAGCTCCTCTCGCAATTGACCCTGATGTTGACTATCGTTGGTGAACTGCTCACTCAAACGATCCAAAATAATTTGTTTTTGTTCTGGCGCAAAGCTACCATCCGCCCAAGCCATACTCGCCGCAATTCGAATCAGATTCATCTGCTCTGGCGTGACTGTCGGAGCTTCCCCTAGATAGACTTCGATCACGCGGGGATCATTTTGCACTTCATTCATGCTCCCTTCGCACAGCACAGAACCTTGATGGAGCACTGTAACTTGCCGCGCAATTTGCCGCACAAATTCCATATCATGCTCAATCACGATCAATGAATGACTTTCAGCGAGCGCCAGCAAAAGATTACCGACATTTTCTGTTTCTTCGTCCGTCAAGCCAGCGACGGGTTCATCGACCAGCAACAAATCTGGTGATTGCGCAACTAACATCCCAATTTCAAGGCGCTGCTTTTCACCGTGAGCGAGCCAAGATGCTTGAATATCTGCTTTTTCAGTGAGGCCAATCGTTTCGAGTAATCCGACTGCCTGATTTTTCTCGGTGGATTTTGGCTTACCCCAGAGCGTCGAAAACACGTTCTTATTTTGATTGCAGGCTAAGTCTAAGTTTTCGCGGACAGTGAGATTAAGATAAACACGCGGTGTCTGAAATTTACGACCAATGCCCAAGCGAGCAACTTTATGTTCTGGTAAGCCGCTAATGGTTTTGCCTTTGAAGGTGACTTCGCCGATGGTCGGTTTGACTTTGCCTGTAATCACATCAAGAAATGTCGTTTTGCCTGCGCCGTTAGGGCCAATAATCACCCGCAGTTCACCGGGACGCATGGAAAAAGTCAGGTTATTCAGGGCTTTAAAGCCGTCAAAGCTAACGGTGAGATCTTTGATTTCGAGGATATTTTCCGTCATAATCGCTGCAAAATTCTCTGTATATTTGGTGGTTAGTGGGACTTTAAGAACGGCTTTTAATTTCGTCTTGGGCAAGTTGTTCTTGTTCGCTTTGGATAACGGAATCTTCGGCGATCGCCGGATAACTCATCGGCTGATCCCAACCCATGACGCGACGCACTTGCACGAGGAAAACATCTCGCACCCAACCGACAATCCCATCGGGGAGTACTGTCACCACAATGAGGAATAATGCGCCTTGGAAAAAGAGCCAAATTTCGGGAAAGCTTTCGCTGAGATAGGTTCGGGCAAAATTCACCAGCATCGTCCCGAGAATCGCCCCACTGAGCGTGCCTCGCCCACCGACGGCTACAGCAATCACCATCTCAATCGAGAAGGCGACTTCCATATAGTTTGGTGTGATGATGCCGCTCTGCACCGTATACAGTGCTCCCGATACTCCGGCGATCGCCCCCGAAATTGCGAAAACCACAACCTTAAACCAAGTCGGGTCATAACCCGTAAAGCGCACCCTTGTCTCATCATCCCGAATCGCGACTAACAACCGACCAAAACGACCACTCGTTAGCCAACGACAAAGCAAATATACGAGCAACACACAAACAATCGTGACTTCATAAAAAATCAGTTGCGTCGAAGGATCACCAACCCGCTGTCCAAAAAAGAACGAAGAATCCGTCTTGAGACCATTCGTACCGTTAATTAATTTCTGTTGACCATTAAAAAAGTTAAAAAATACGAGCAGCGCCGCTTGGGTAATAATCGAAAAATAGACCCCTTTAATCCGATTTCGGAAGACCAAATAGCCTAAAAATCCTGCCACGATGCCCGGCACAACCACCAGCGCAATCAGCGTGAAAGGCAGCGAACGAAACGGCTCCCAAAAAGCAGGCAGTTTTTCCACACCGTATAGCATGAAGAATTCTGGAATCTCCCCTTCCGGCAATTGCAGATTGAGGTGCATCGCAAAAGCATAGCCACCGAGGGCAAAGAAAATACCATGCCCCAAGCTGAGTAAACCCGTATACCCCCAAATCAAATCAATACCTAGCGCAACGATCGCCATCGCGAAAAAACGTCCCACTAATTTAAGACGAAAATCTTCTAATACCAGCGGCAAAACGACCATCGTCAAGATCACCAGCGCGATAATCACAGCGCCCTCAATCAACAAACGTGTCCGTGCTTGTTTCTCTTTATCCCGTCGGCTCAAGCCTACATTCATAACTTTGTGCTGGTTTAATTTGTGCTTGTTCGAAAAAATTCAGAAGGTAAAAATCAACTGACCTACAGTTCAGCCGTACGTCCCTTCGGTGGAAATAAACCGGCTGGCCGGAATTGCAAAAACGCAATAATAATTGCAAAAGACATCACTTTCGCCATACTGGTTGTGGCAAAAAAGCTGGCGGCATCGAGTAAGAATTGTGGTGCTTCCATCGAAGTAAAAAGCGTCACAAACGTACCGGAACCAACCAAATAATTCACAACACCAATACCCAACGCAGCCAGAATTGTACCGAGCAAATTACCAACACCCCCGACAACCACGACCATAAAGGCATCCACAATGTAGTTCTGTCCAGTATTCGGCCCCACAGAACCGAGCAGCGTAATCGCCACACCGGCAATGCCTGCCAGACCGGAGCCGAGGGCAAAGGTTAGGGAATCAACCCGCGATGTGGGAATACCCAAACAAGCACTCATCTCTCGATTCTGGGTCACGGAACGAATGCGTAATCCCCAATTGGATTTGTTGATAAACCAGTACATTCCCGCCAAACAGAAAAGGGTCAAAACAATGATAAAAATACGACTATAGGGGAGTTGCACCGTGCCAAAGGAAACACCGCCCTGCAACCATTTGGGGGCTGTGACATCAACGTTTCGTGCGCTAAACCATGCTTTTGTGAGGAATGTATTTTCTGTGGTGTTGACAGCAAAAATAGTAACGAAGGCTAATACGGCAACGACGGGAATAGTTAGTTTATTGACCCAATCTTTTACCGATGCTTTATCAAGGGAGGCGATCGCCAACAACTTCAACACAACCCAACGGATCACATCCTTCAGCAGAAAAACAATTAAGCCAAAAATAATTGCCCAGTTCACACTACGGACAAACTGCTGCAAGATCAAACTCACACCCCAAGTCGCCAGCAACGTTTCCAGTGGCCTACCGTAGAGAAAGCGAATAACGCCCCGTTCTAGCCCGAAACCCACCGCAGCAGTCACAAAAAAAGCGATGGGAATCGCAAATAAAATATAGAGATTAAACCAAGGTTCACCAAAACTCCTGAAGACATTCTGCACAACAAAAGTGGTATAGGCTCCCAGCATCATCAGTTCGCCGTGAGCGAGATTAATCACCCCCATCAAACCAAAGACGATCGCCAACCCTAGAGCAGACAGTAAGAGCACAGAGCCAATACTGACCCCATTAAAAATTCCGATTAAAAGTTCAGTCACAGTTTTTTTGACTTTCCCGGCTTAAGAGCAATGCATCGAGTCACGTTACATATAGCAAGAAAGCTGGACCTAATACGTATATTAAGTCACAGCTTTCAAAAAATTTCTAAACCAATGACAGCTTAGATTTCGTATTTCTCGCCTTTCTCAGGATCGCTCCAGTCACAAGCAAAGCCTTTAGTCGCTTCTACATACTGGTTCCAAGCCTGAGGATCAATAGGACCATCAGTAGACCAAACGATGTCAAACAAACCATCTTCACGGACTTCACCAATGCGAACAGTCTTAGAAAGGTGGTGGTTAGCATTCATCGTGACAGGGCCTTCAGGCGCTGCGAACTCTTGACCGATCGCCGCATTACGAACGCCTTCAAGATCATAAGCATCTCCAGCTTGCTCAACAGCCTGCTTCCAGAGATAAACCATCATGTAAGCGGATTCCATGGGGTCGTTAGTCACACGATCGTCACCATACTCAGCCTTAAAGTCTGCAACCCACTTTTCATTTTCAGGAGTCTCGACAGTCTGGAAGTAGTTCCAAGAAGCATAGTGACCCTTGAGGTACTCAGGCCCAATCTGGCGTACTTCTTCTTCTGCAATACTGACGGACATGACAGGGTACTTGTCGGGAGTTAGACCAGCATCAGCAATCTGCTTAAAGAAAGCAACGTTACTGTCACCATTCAAGCTGTTAAAGATGACGCCGCCATCAGGAAGAGCCGCTTGGATCTTCGAAATAATGGGGGTAACTTCAGTGTTGCCGAGGGGAAGGTAGTCTTCGCCGACTGTTGTGCCACCGTTGGCCTCAAGTTGTGCCTTGATGATGGTGTTTGCGGTACGAGGGAAAACGTAGTCGGAACCAACGAGGAAGAATTCAGTTCCTTTGTTTTCGAGGAGCCAGTCAACAGCAGGCTCGATCTGTTGGTTAGGTGCTGCACCTGTGTAGAAAATATTTTTGGAGCATTCTTGGCCTTCGTACTGGAGTGGGTAGAAAAGAATGTGATCTTTGGATTCGAAAACGTCTTTGACTGCTTTACGACTGGCGGATGTCCAACAACCGAAGACAACGGCTACGCCATCTTGATCGATCAGTTTTTCTGCTTTTTCTTTAAAGACATCCCAGTCGGATGCGCCATCTTCAACGATCGCCTCGATTTGCTTACCGTTAACGCCACCCATTTCGTTAATTTCTTTAATGGCGAGCTTTTCTGCTTCAACGACAGTCGTTTCACTGATCGCCATAGTGCCACTGAGGGAGTGGAGAATACCGACTTTGATGGTATCGCCATCAGCTTCGGGTGTGGAGGAAGCACCATCTTCTGTAGTGTCGCCGTCTGTAGTTTCTGGGGGAGTTCCACAAGCTTTTAGCAGGATGCTGGAACCGAGAGCTGCAGAGCTATAGAGGATAAATTTGCGTCTTCCGAGATTACTCATGATTTCTTTATCTAGTAGTGTAGGTGTCTGGCTGAGTGGAGCGTGTGTGAGAAGAAAATGCTTTTGTTAAGCCGCGTTTAAGACTTGAAGTTTAGGAGTCTACCACTAAAAAAAAAGTATTATTCAATACAAACTGCTACTGAATGGTACTTGTTATGGCCGTATTTTTACTTAGATTAACGAAGTCTTAATGAAATTAGTGATTAGTCCCCTAAGTGTGTACGTGACAGGGAAAATATTTGTTGACGGTAAAGGGTTACTGGATACAGCCGATGCTGGCTTGTTGGGCGTAGGGTTGGAGCTTTTCGGGAATGTGGCGATCGCCGTCTTTGATGATTTTGGCTACGGCTTCGGGAAACGCAGACTGAAAATGTCCTAGTCCATGGAGGGCTGATTCTTTGCAGGCAAGGTTATTCAGATGCAGGCAGTAATCCATCGTGGCAAGGCTGGCGATCGCCAGATTTTCGTGCGGAGACGCTTCATTGATAGGGATTGGGAGGACATCCCACCACATATAACAGCTGAGGTTGAGTGGGGTTGCGGGCTGTTCGTCGAGATGTCCGAGTACGGGTGCGCAGTGGGGATCGTATAAATCTCGGAATAGGGTTCGAATTGCGGCCATGAAGTTGAGACGGGTTTGAGAATCTGGCACCATTGCCCAGTCGATATTCAGAATTTGATTGAGCAAAAACCAGAGAGTATCGCCCAGATCTTGGATCGGCAACTGATCTAATAGGGTTCCGGCCTCTGCCATGAGCTGGGTGGCATAGATTGCTTCGAGTGGTTGATCAATGCTGCCTACCATGGTTTCGCCGATCCACCATTGATCACAGGTAAATAAATCGAGTTTCCAGTCTGTGTAGCTGGGCTGGTTTGTCATGATTTAGCCACCCTGTCATATTTTTTCGATAGCGGTAAAGAGGCGATCGCCCAAGGTTAAAATTTCGTCGTGCCGATGGATCTGATTTTGCCAATCCTGCGGGATATTTTCTAAGCCATAATGAATGCCTGCTAAGCCGCCGGCGATCGCCGCTGTAGTATCGGTATCTTCGCCCAAATTGACGGCAGCTAAAACAGTTTCGCGATAATTGTTGTGGTTTAGGCAACACCAGAGGGCGGCTTCGAGGGCATCCACCACATAACCACTGGAATTTATTTTTTCAACGGGGATCACGGCGAGGCTACCGTCTAGAACGCGCCGATAGTGACTCAATTCTGACTTATATATAGAGTCTGTGTAAAATTCTTGCGATCGCCGAATCCCTACTTGGCAAGCCGTGGGCAATTCAGCTCCGGTTAATAATTCAAGAGCGATAGAGATATAAATACCGCAGGCGATCAGGGAGCGTGGGTGACGGTGAGTTAAACAAGAAACATTGTGAACGAGGTCTAATAAATCTGCATAAAGCAGTTTTTCGCCACAAAATGCGAGGGGTAAAATTCGCATTAAAGCGCCGTTACCGTTGCTGCGATCGCCCGTACCGCCAGCTTCGACCGGATTGGTTCCCGCTAAAATTTTCTCGATGGCGATCGCCGTCGTATTGCCGACATCAAAAGTTTCGTTGTGGGGAGTCCAGTAGGCTTGCTTAAGCCATAGCCCCATTTTTCGTCCCAAATGTTCGCAAAGTTCATCACTGATCCCCACGTCGGCGATCGCCTCAGCGAGACAAAAAGTGAGCGAACTATCATCAGACCAAGTGCCGGGCGGTTGATTGTAAGTGCCGTAACCCTGCATCGTGGTGACTGGGTTTTGTTGGCGATCGCCCCGACTCGAAAATTCCACGGGAACACCGAGAGCATCCGCCACACAGACTCCCATTAAACCCGCCCGAATTTGTGCCTGACTAACCATAATTATGCTGGAGGTAATTGCTCAAAAATTTCTTTAATTATGCGTTGTGTTTTCGCTTCTAACTGCTGCCAATCGACAGATCCCGATGCTTCAAAAAGACTGCTATCAATATCAACTTCGCAACTATCATCAGTCACCGGAGCCGTTGGATATTCGACGAAACACACTTGATAACAAACATCCCAGATATTCAGCGTTTGCTCTGTATATTCGTTTTTTAGATGCAAAACATAGCCCGGATAGGGGTCTTGAATGTCTGCATATTCACCTGTCCACGGTGAGTCTTCTAACTGTTCTCGCAAATTATCGACTACCCGGATAAAGATCGGTTGGAGTAACGTTTCTGCCTGATCCCAAGCAGCGCTAGTCTTGAATTTCGGTTTCATAGCTTAAGAATTCTCCGAGTAGATATAACGAACCGCATAAGACAATAGTTTGCTTGGTGGCGATCGCCTGATCAAGGGCTTGAGGCAATTCGTCATAGGTGCAACAATTTTCTAGCTCCGAACAAATCAGCTGTGCCATCATGCCTAACTCGCTCGGGTTCGCACTGCTGTGTCCACCCACGGGCACGAGATGCAGTTGATCCCCGGGGCGTAATAATGCTTGCAAAATATTTTGGTGATCTTTCGTCGAAAGCATTCCCATGACCCAAGTGATCGGCTGCGGCAACGTATCAACGTAACTGCGTAAAGCTTCGGCGGCTACACCGTTGTGCGCTCCATCGATCAGAATATATTGATTTTTCCAACGTCGCCACTCGATGCGTCCAGCCCATTTTGTTTTGGCGATGCCTTCTCTAATTGCGGTGTCAGAAATGTGCCAACCTTGTTTTTTTAGGGAATCGATTGCGGCGATCGCCACCGCAGAATTCTGTCGTTGAATATCCCCTAGCAGCGGCAACGCATATTCAAAATCGCCATATTTGACCAAATTACCTTCAATTGTTTCAGCATTTTTAACCCAAGTCGTCGGACAGTTTAATTGCGCTGTTTTTTCACGAATCACTGCCGCTGCAATTTCTGGCACTTCACCAATCACCGCCGGACAATCTTGCTTTAAAATACCGGCTTTTTCCCCCGCAATTTTGTCGAGTGTCTTACCCAACCGCTGCCAATGATCCATGCTGATTGATGTAATGACAGAAACGAGAGGGCGATCGCAGACATTTGTCGAATCTAACCTGCCACCCAGACCGACTTCCATCACCGCCACATCCACTTTTTCCTGCGCAAAATATAAAAAAGCCGCCGCCGTAATCACTTCAAATTGCGTGGGTGTTTCTTGGTTTGGATTAATAGCCTCAGTAACTTGCTGTAAAACATCCAATAATCGTTCCTGAGAAATAGGCTGGTTATCCAAACAAATTCTTTCCGTCCAATCCACTAAATGAGGCGACGTAAACCGTCCAACCCGATAACCCGCCGTCGTTAAAATAGAAGACAAATAAGCACAAACAGAACCCTTCCCATTAGTCCCAGCCACGTGAATAATCGGCACAGATCTTTCAGGATTATTCAAACTGATCAAAAGCTGTTTAATCCTACTCAATCCCAGATTTATCCCAAACCTTTCAAAAGAATTGAGTAAATCTTTAATCACAATTTCTTTGCCTATTTGCATTGCGTTTTAGGTTTAAAGTTAATCTGTAACTTAGAGCTTCATTATCCTAAATCAAAAATGTGGCTACTACCCATCAACCATGAAAATATTAATTGTCCATAATCGTTACCGTATTCGTGCCGGAGAAGACAATGTTTTCGACCAAGAAGCCGCGCTGTTGAAAGAACACGGAAACGAAGTGAAAACATGGACTGTAGACAATCAAAATATCCCTGAAAAGAAAAGCTCATGGCAGCAAATAAAACTGGCTTTCAATACTATTTGGTCGATTAGCGCTTATCGAAGCATTTCAAAAATCATTAAAGAATTTAAACCAGATATTGTTCATGTTCACAATATTCTACCGTTACTTTCACCTTCTATTTTCTACGCTTGCAAAAAGCAAAAAGTTCCAGTTATTCAAACTATTCATAACTATCGCTTAGGCTGCCCTGCTGCGACATATTTTAGAGATGAAAAAATTTGCGAATTGTGTGTAGACAAATCCTTGCTAAATAGCATTCGCTACCGCTGCTATCGGAACTCCTATGCACAAACAACTATTGTTGCCGCAATGTTGCAAATTCATCGCTGGCTAGGCACTTGGGAAAATATAGTTAGCGGCTACATTGCCTTGACGCCTTTTATGAAAGACAAACTCATTCAGCTAGGAATTCCTGAAGAGAAAATTTTTGTTAAACCAAATTTTATCAACAACTCTATAACAAAGACTAAACCAATATCTTTTGGCAAATATTACCTTTTCGTTGGCCGACTTTCTCCCGAAAAAGGAATCCATGTACTCCTTGAAGCCTACAAGCAATGCAACACATCTTACCCTTTAGTAATTATAGGTAAAGGAGAGCTACAAAACATTGTTGAAGATGCAGCCAAAAATGACTCTAGAATTCAATATTTAGGACAACAGCCCCGTGAGAAAGTTTTACAATATATGCAAGAGGCGATCGCCCTTATTTTCCCATCAGTCTGGCAAGAACCTTTTGGACTTAGTATTATTGAAGCATATAGCCAGTCTCTACCTGTTATAGGCGCTGATGTTGGCTCTGTAAATCAGCTTATTCAACCTCATTTAACCGGATTATTGTATTCTCTAAAGGATGCTTTACAGTTAGGTAATATCTTTGAAAAAATTGAAGGTAACTGTAAAGAATGGTTGGGATTAAAAAATAAGCTAAAAGATCATCTAAACGATAAATACTTTTCCCAAACAAACGTAGAAATTATGCTGTCAATATATCAACAGATAATCCAAAAATTTATTAAGTAGGTTTTCTCGCTATCCCCTGTAAAGTCGCACCTAAATTGAATAACGGAGCTAATGTATAGATAGCAGATGCTGTTTTTTGCTTAGCAAAGGACATATTTTCAAGACTTTCAATGATTATTGGCGAGCGCGTTAAAATTTTAGGACTTAAGAATCCGGCTTTATTGAAACAGTACTTTAGAGAAGCAGGCTGAAAATAATTTATATGTTCAGGAGGCATTATCTGAGACCATTTTTCTTTCTGTATTTTCGCTCCCAAGCCACCAATATTTGGAGTTTCAACAAATACTAAGCCTCCAGGACGAACTAACTTGTGAATTTTTTGGAGCATTTCTATTGGTGAGATGAGATGCTCAATTACATGATAAATAGTGACGACATCATAAAATTCTGCTGGTAGATTAAGTATGGACAAATCACCTGATTGAACACAATTATGACCTAACATTTGATTCGCAGAAATTGCAGCTTCTGAGGACAATTCTTGGCCAGCAATAGTCCAATTCTTTTCTTGAGCAATGTTCAAGAAATCGCCTGTTCCACAACCAATATCTAATATTTTTTTTGACGAGAGATTCAGAAGCTTAGGATCGTATTTTTTTATATTTTCTTCAAATTGAAAATACCTTTGTTTTGCAAATTTTTTTCCCGACATTAAACTTTCAGAAAACTCTTTACGGTAATTTTCATTGCTATAAAATTTGGTGAGTTCTTCAGGCGATGGACGAGGAATATAGTAAATCAAAGAGCAATTTTGGCAGGTGATTAATTGACCGATATCAATTGTAAATAAATACCGAGCTTTATTCGTTTCACAAACTGGACAGGCTTCTTTATTAATCATTTTGATTGAACGTATTCTTTATTAACGTTTTTATTTTTTGTGAAGCTCTAGAAATTAGTCCAAACTTTGTGTTTTGAGTAAAATCATCAGCTTTTTTACAACGAATGATTGATGGTGGATGTTCTAGGGGAACCTTCATTGCAGAAGTTGGCATATTTGAGTAAGGACTAATTTGATCACTTGTGTGCGTGCTTTGACTATTAAAGCCAATATTGCTGACTAAATTTACTTCTGGGAGAACTGTCAATCCGTTTTTGGCCCAGCAAGTAAATGTCCATTGATAATCCCAAGTGTTGTATTTTTTTTGATATGTTTGCTCAAATTTTCTATGCCAATAATATTTTGCTAAGTAATTACTAAAGATAGTATTCAAAAGCTTTTTTTCTTTAGCTTGTTTCCATGACGTCATGTCACGATCATAATATTTCCAGGCCCGGCGCCATGATGCCCAACCCCAGCAGTGATTGTAAATCGAAAAGTAATAACTATGCTCAGTTCTTTTTCTGCCAAATTGGAAGTTGTCGCCAGAGATAGCCATGATCTTTGGATTGTCGCGATATTTTTCAAGTAGTTCTTCGCAGAAAGGAAAAAATGATAGATCTGGTAAGCAATCATCTTCAAGAATAATAGCTTCTTCTACTTGCTCAAAAACCCAGTCTAAACCGGACGAAACTCTATTTTTACAGCCTAAATTAGCCTCGGAATAGTTTTTTAGAACTTCACAATCCCAGTCGATGGTTTCGATAATAGCTCGTGTGGCTGCGCATTGTTTTGCTTCTTCTGGGCGATCGCCGCGTGGTCCATCAGCAACAACGAGAAGTATGGGTGGTTTCGCTTGGCGAATAGCTTCAAAAACTCGTTGAGTCGTGTCCGGACGATTAAAAATGAGAAAGGCAACGGGGGTTTTCATCGGGCGGAAAAAGCTAGTTTTTTGCTGACTGGCGTTGTTGAGACAGCCATTGAATCCCTTCAATAATTGTCTGTTTACCGACGCTGGAGAGATTGTAATGATCTGCGTCTTGAACATTTTCGAGTCGTTTGGGTTCGTTGGCGATCGCCATCAATTTTTCACTCATTTCACAAGGAACAGTCGCATCCGCAGTGCCGTGACAAAAGAAAATTGGTAGTCGCAACTGAGGGATTTTAGAACGAGAATCAAAACGTTGATGCAAAATCCAATCAATCGGAAAAAACTGCATATAGGTTTTGGTAACGGACATTTCTACCATAGAAGCGAACGTCGATTCTAGAAAAAGACCCGCCACTGGATAACGTGTTGCCAATTCGATGGCGATCGCCCCACCAAGCGAATGACCATACACTAGCAAATTTTCTGGCTGAATCTGATAGTTTTGTCGCAAAAAATTATAACCAGCACAAGCGTCTGCATAAATTCTTGCTTCGTTTGGAAATACACGACTACTACGCCCATAGCCGCGATAGTTAAACATCAACACAGCAAAACCTAACCGATGCAACGTTTCAACAGCTTCAAAATTAAATTCACCATAGCCGCCATTTCCGTGCAGAAACAAGACCGTTTTACCCTGTGATGTGGCGCAGGGAAACCACCACCCGGCCAACATTTGCCCGTTTTCTACCGGGATAGAAACCGAGTCATATTCCAGCGCAAAATTAGTTGGAATAGGGTCAATTGCTTGAAAACGCGGTTCAAAAATAATGCGTCGTTGTAAAAAAAATAGCAGCAGGCAAATTACGCCATACAAGGCCACAAATCCAGAGCACCACCAGAGGAAAATAGTCATCACAATATCTTTGGCCAACTTTTACATCATAAGGACTATAGGTTTAATTCTGATGGGCGACAGGACAGTTCAGAAACTGTTTGCGGCACAAGATTTTCGGGCCGGAGCATTCACCATCAAAATCAAAGCTTGATATCTAAAGATCTTTTGTTTTCTTCCTGATCATCAATTCAACATCAAGAAACATGGTGTGGGAAGTAGGGTATTACTCTAAAGTTTGCGATCGCCAATATTTTAGGGTAACGCCTTAATTCAATACTCTAAACTTTCTCTCAGACGGGTTTGCCATGGCTAATGCAGTTTGCTATTTTCCTGAGTCTTCGGTACGAGATCAACAAAATCAAGTCACTGTAAAACAAGATGAAAAAACACCAGATTTTCGAGCAGATCAACCAGCTTCACCAGAGGCGTTAGCATCTCAAACGATTCGTTATTTCCCAGAATTGGAGGGAGATAGCACCGTTGAAGATCCGTGGGATTTCGATGATTTTGATACGAAAACCGCGGTAAAAACCCTCAGTCAGAATATTAGCTGTGAGTTAGTGCTAAATCAAGCTTACATCGAGGCGATCGCCGCTTTAGAAGATCTCAGCGAAGACAAAAAACAGCTTACAACCCTAATCGAAACGATCATCAGCGAAACCGTCGCCGCGACCGTCCACCAGATCAAACAAGATCCTACGACCGTTCAGTTAGAACAGCCCCAATCCCCTTGGCATTCCAGCGGTTATTTAAAACATCTGCCGATACCAAATCTTGATCCCGCTGCGAAACAGAAACAAGAAGATGCGAGCTACGAAAAAGAACGCCACCTGAAGCTCAAAAAAATTGGCCACATTCTCAAAGAAAGCAGACAACGACAGTCCATCTCTCGCAATCAGCTCAATCAAACAACTCATGTTTTGACCCGTCATATCAACGCTTTGGAAGATGGTCATTTCGATCAGCTCCCGGAGGATTTGTATGTCAAAGGATTTATCCGTCATCTCGGCAATGCGCTAAACCTTAATGGTGATGCCTTAGCCAACACTTTGCCAACCCCGAAAGATCAGATGTCAGCCAAGGTCATTGTGCCAAGAGCAGAGCAACGTTTTGCGACAGAAGCGAGTCGATATCTGGGTTATGCGGCTTTAATTACTGGCGCGGTGAGTGGTATCTCATGGAGCCTTGGGCAAGCGCAATCTAGTGCAAATCCAGAATTGATGTTGCCAGCGACGCCTGCGATTGATCAGGTGACGGAAGAAGAAACGACGGAAATTGTGCAGACAACCACGAATGTTGCACCGCCGGAAATGATGAAAATGCCCTAGCTAACCTGAGTTTGGGATAAGCAAGGCTTGAAATGTTGATGGGGAGAGGAGGAGAACTGGTGGCACGGAGATTTTTTGAAAACAGAGATTTTGATTAAACAAATATTAGTTTCACCCGATTCTCTTTATCCCCATTCTCCGCGTCCCTGTGTCCCCCTGTCTCCGCGTCTCTTTAATCTCTGAGTTCCCTTTCTCTAAAGGTTTTTCTCTAAATTCTTAACCCGAATTCACGTTAGCTAAATGCGGAGGGTGGGGGATCATTCTGGCAGAAAATTACGCTAGAGATCTTGTGTCACAATAGAGGCTGTTATTTATTTTTTCGGGCGATCGCCATCCGTTTCGCTCATATTTGGCCACACTATGTCCCCAACGCCTCTCCTCGGTAAAACTCTGCCCGAACTCACTGAATGGATTGAGGCAACGGGTCAACCCAGCTATCGCGGCAAACAGCTCTATCAGTGGCTATACCAAAAGGGCATTCACAGTCTGGAAGAAATCACCGTCTTCCCGAAAGATTGGCGCGCGGAGATGGCAGATTATCCGGTCGGGCGATCGCAGATCCATCACCACCGCACCGCACCCGATGACACTCGCAAATATTTGCTTGAACTCCACGATGGACTAATCGTCGAGACTGTCGGCATCCCTACCGAAAAACGTCTAACCGTTTGTGTCTCTTCCCAAGTCGGTTGTGCGATGAACTGCGATTTTTGTGCCACGGGCAAAATGGGCTTTAGTCGTCACCTAAAAGCTCACGAAATTATCGACCAAGTTCTAACCGTCCAAGAAGACTTTGGTCAGCGCGTCAGTCATGTCGTTTATATGGGCATGGGCGAACCACTCGCTAACCTTGATGAAGTCCTCAAATCGGTACACAGCTTAAATAAAGATGTCGGTATTGGCCAACGTTCTCTAACGGTCTCCACTGTGGGTGTGCCGGATAAAATTCGGGCGATCGCCGACGAACATTTACAAATCACCTTCGCCGTCAGTCTGCACGCACCAAACCAAACCTTGCGCGAAAGCATTATTCCCACCGCGAAGAATTATCCAATCAATGAATTATTGGACGAATGCCGCGAATACGTAGACATCACACGCCGCCGCATTAGCTTCGAATACATTCTTTTAGCCGGAGTCAATGACTTACCAGAACACGCCACCGAACTCGCCCAGCACCTCAAAGGTTTTCAGAGCCACGTCAATCTCATTCCCTACAACCCAATCGAAGGCGTCCCCTTTCAGCGTCCCGGCAAAAAACGGATCAACGTTTTCCGACAGATTTTGCAGGATCATAAAATTGCAGTAAGTGTACGCTACTCAAAAGGCTTAGAAGCCGACGCCGCTTGCGGTCAATTGCGCACAACTTTAGCCAAAACCGCGACAACCAACGAACCAAGCGGAACTGTCACGGTAGAATAAAGCAGCAAAAATTTATTCCATATTTAACAAACAGAGGCACATGAATATTTTTGGTATTGGTCTTCCTGAAATGGCTTTAATTTTTGTCATTGCGCTATTGGTTTTTGGCCCCAAAAAATTGCCTGAAATTGGCCGCAGTCTAGGCAAAACTCTCCGCAGTTTTCAAGACGCTTCGAGTGAGTTTCAAGAAGAGTTTAAAAAAGAAGCCGACAAGATTGAGAAAGCCGTTACGATGCAGGCTCGTCTAGAAGATAGCGACAAAGTAGAAGCCGATACTGCGAAAGTTGAAACGGTAAAAGTCGAAGCGGAAACTGCCAAAAAGAGCGAAGAGACAGCGACAGAAGTTTAATTGATTTCACGGTGTGATTTTACGCAGCTTTTCTACGCGAAACGGCCAATATTAGCTTTGTTTTGTTGATATTGACGCAATTCTGCTTGGATTGCGTTTTGCAAATCTATACGGTGAATTTCTGTGCCTTGGTTGAGCTTATGGACATTTTCCATAAAAATCAGGCTGTCTAAATTTTTGATCGAAAAAAGCTGAAACAGTATGTGCGTAACAGGCATCGCTTGGGCCGTGAGCTGCGGATCGGCTTGCTGTTTTTGAAATGTCTTGGCACGATCTAAAGTACAAAAAGCATAAATTACTTTTTTTTCAAGGGTTGGATCCTGACGGTTACCGAGCGTGGTCAGTAACCAATCACCTTGAATCGATTTACAAACAAAATAGTCTGTCTGTTTTAGCTTGGTGGCAAAGGTTTTAAGTGCAGGGTTAACGGCTTGGGCAATGATTTCTGGGGTAGTACCGTCTTGGGGAGCTTGCTCAATTAGGATTTGGAGTTGTTGATTTATATCCATAATTCATATTTTAAGCGAGGTGCTCTCTCTGTGGCGATCGCCTGCCTAAAGTTTAAAACTCAGTTTGGGCGAATGAATCAGGTTCGAAATAAGGTTGTGGCGATCGCCGTTCATTTGAGAGTAGAAGTCTTACTAATAGCTCAAGGTCGTTTGCAAGACAGGTATTTTCAAAAATCACTCCTCAGATTGAGCTTCCCACACTTTACGTTTATCCCAATACTCAGTACAAGCGGCCACATCATAGGGAGATTCTGCCATTGCTTTCTCAATGACCGCTACATCAATAGGTATAGGTATGTATGCATCAACCACTTGTTCATCCGCAACCATCATGCCTTTATCCCAGAAGCAAGACTCTTTAAGCTGTTCTGGCGTAAGTTTTTGAAATTCAGATACATCATTCAAATGTAATCCTGTCAGATTCGCCTTCCCAAGAGCTGCCCCTTCTAAATTCGCCTCCCTAAGCCATGCCCCTTCTAGATTCGCCTCCGAAAGATCTGCCCATTCTAAGTTCGCCTTCATAAAGAATGACCCTGCTAGATCTGCCCCCACAAGATTCGCCCCTTCTAAGTTCGCTTTCGTAAGCCATGACCCTTCTAGATCTGCCCTCACAAGAGTTGCCCTTGCTAAACTTGCACGATCCAGAGTTGCCCCTTCTAGATTCGCATCCAGAAGAAATGCCTCTCCTAGATTCGTCCCCTCAAGAGCCGCCCTTTCTAGGTTCGCGCCCGAAAGATCTGCCCCTCCTAGATTCGCGCCCGAAAGATCTGCCCTTGCTAAATTCGCTTCCGAAAGAAATGCCTCTTCTAGATTCGCATACTGAAGTTTTGCCCATTCTAGATTCGCCTTATAAAGACTTGCCCCTTTCAGGTTCGCACTCTGAAGATGTGCCCCTGCTAAATTCGCCCTCTCAAGATTTGCCCCTTCTAGATTGATTGCTGGAATATAAGCATTTTTGAGATTTATCTCCACTAATGGCACGTTATTTTCATTCAAATCCTCTAGGGCTTCTTTACGTCCGCCATCAGATTTTTGTTCTGATGCTGAATTAATGGTCTGCCATGCCTGATAATGCGATTGTCTTTGTCGGTCTGCAAAATAGAGATAAACGGCAAGGATAATCGCTGCTTTCCAGGCAAAATCCAATATTTTAAAAATGGCTAGTCGATGCAATACTGTGGCTAAATTTTCAAATCTTCTCCCAGTCCAAGAGACGGGGGCAAGTAGGCGATTAAGCCGGGTATATGATTTAACTCGTTTGGGATTCTGCTCTAAATGTTCGCGAGCTTTTTGATAATCTTCGTCTGAATATTCTTTTTGCCTATCTTTGTAAATCTTTAAAGCGGTCTTTTCGATTAGCTTTTCGGGAATGGGTTTTGGTTGTTTTGCCATCGTTATTTCAGAGAAAATCTTCTTAAGATGTTAAAACACTAAGAGAAAAATTGCCCTCATAGCGGCAACAGCAAATTCGACAATAGCTACCTCTGACTGATGCTGGGCGATCGCCGTAATTTTCTTCAAATTTAAAGCCCTATTCCAACTCTGATCTTAAAATTTGGAACTAAGTTTTGGCGGGTGAATTAGGCTCGAAATAGGGTTGTGGCGATCGCCTGCTGGACAAAGCTCTTGATACAACGATTCCAACTGCGAAATATTATTGTGGAGCGTGTATCGTTCCAGCACTCGCTGCCTCGCCTTATGACCCAAAATCCCAACCAGTTCCGGCTGATCACGGAAAAGCGGTAACAATGTCCGCAATTGTCCCGTCACTCCTTGCGTATCAATCACAATACCCGCCCCTTCATTCAGCACTTCCCCATCAGCGCCCGCGTCTGTCGCAATACAAGCTAAACCACAAGCCATTGCTTCTAACAACGAGAGCGATAAACCCTCTACCAACGACGGCAAAACGAACACATCAGCCGCGCGCAAAATTTCAATTCGCTGAGCTTCATCGCCGATAAACCCTAACCAGATTACCCCTTGCTCTTTGTTATAAAGCAATTCAAGAGACGATTTCAGTGGGCCATCCCCGACCATTAATAATTTGCAGTTTTCGCCCATCTCAGCCAATCGCCAAGCTTTGAGCAGGGATTCGACATTTTTTTCTGGTGCCATCCGACCTTGGTAGACAAATAAATGCTCTGCGCCTAGTTGCTGTTTGTAGGTGCTGTAGCCGGGAGAATATTTCGTTTCATCAACACCATTCGGAATAATTTTTACTGTCGCATCGGGTACGCCTAATTTGACGAGCATGTCTTTTTGAATTTCTGAAAAAACAATAACGCTGTCGTAATTAGCTAACCAAGGCGCGTAGAGCTGATAAGTCAGATATTGAGTACTGGATTTGAGGTTGCGTAGCTTGCTGTCAAAGGGAGGATGAAACGTGGCGACGAGGGGGATATTCAACTCGCGGCAGATATCTGGTAAACGGAAATCGAGTGGAGAAAGGGTGAGAGAAGCGTGAATCAGGTCTGGCTGAAATTCTTCTAGAGCACTCATCAGCACGTGGCTCGATTTTGGGCTAGGAATGGTGTAAATCTGAGATTTGTAGAGGAATGGCAGAACGACTTCTGGGCAATCAGACCATTTTTGGTCACAGTCTTCTTGTTGGGCGAAATGTAAAAAACTAACTTGATAATCCCGATTGAGCAAATGATTGGTAACTTCGCGCCCGTAGGTGACGTTGCCACAAAATGGGGATTTCTTGCCAAGCCAAGCGATGTGCATGTAGGAGCATCCAGATAGAAAAGATTCTTAAGTTTAGGTTTCGACTGAAATATACCAGTTTAAGACTCCTCCGGCGATCGCCAATCCTGATAAAGCGAGTAGTACAGGCTGTAGCCCGAAAAGTGTTTCCGCAATCCCAGCCAAAGCAAGGGGTAGCGATAGGGCAATATTAACAGCATTGTTCTGCAAACCAAAAACCTTACCCCGCATGGCAGGGGGCGTCTGACTTTGAATCGTTGTTTGCATCGGAATACCGACAAGCGCGGCAAATAAGCCTAAACCCGCAGTGCTACACAAAGAAAAAATGAGGTTATGGGTGGAAAAAGAAAGTGCAATCAGGGCGATCGCCGTCCCAACCGAACCCCACAAACTGAGTAGCCGATAAGAAAAATCCTCTGCCCACTGACCAAGAAAGAAAGCCCCAAGGCCCATGCCAACCCCACCAGACGCCAACAAAAACCCAAACTGATCCGCTTCAATACTCGGAATTTGCTCCGCCACACTGACCGCTAATACTGCCAATGCCGCAAACACACAGAACAAAATCACCAACTGAATTAGCGCATTACGCACCTCATGATTTTTCTGGAGATAACGCAGTCCATCACGAATATCTTCCCAAATACGAGGCCGTTCTAACTGTTGGCCTACCTCAGTTTCATCTGTTTTTAAAGCAATCAATAAAAGTCCAGCAATTCCGTAAGCACCACCAACAACCAACTCTTTGCCAAATTGCCAATCTAGACCAATATTGACGAGCAAATTATCCGCCGCTTGCAACAAAGGTTCTCCTACTGCGAAACCCAAAATCAACAGCGCCATCATCGTCGTTGTGTAGAGAGAATTAGCCGCCAACAAATTCTTATTTTTGATAATCAAAGGCAAAACGGCCTGTTCCGCAGGCGCGAAAAACTGCGTCAAAGTAGAGACCAAAAACGTAATCCCCAACAAAAACCAGAAGCCAATCGGCAAATTCCACAACAATCGCTGGTCTTGCACTAACCCCAAGAAAAGCGGCACACACAATACGAGTGCACCCCGCAGTAAATTTGAGACGACGAGAACGCCTTTTTTAGACCATCGATCTACATAGACACCAGCCACTGATCCAAACAAAATAGCTGGCACAGTAAAGGCAATCATGATGCCGGAGACCCAGCCGCTAATGCTTTGGTTTGCAGCTTGAAAATGACTCGCAATCAGCGCAATCATCAACACGAGATAAACTTTGTCGGCAAGCTGAGAAAAAATTTGCCCGCCCCACAGCACTAAAAATTTAGGATTTTTGAGGACAGGCGCAAAACCTCTTGTCTTGATCTCTTGATCAGGAGAGGCAGTATTGGTGGCAGTTTCAGGCGATTCGCGAGTAGGTAAATTTGTTTCCGTCGGCATTGGGACAGCGGTGTGGAGATATTGTGACAATCTTTTACTTAGTATAGGACTTGCGATCGCCGAAAGGGGAAAAGGAATGTGCGGATAACAAGCCTTTCGCTCATTCTCGAGGGCGATCGCCTCCAAAAGAAAAAGACAAAATAATCGCTAATTTTTTAGAGTTATTGTTTTGAAATGCCCAAGATTGCATTAACGAAGACAATTATTCAGCACAGTGCCACTGACTAATGATGATGGCCGTAAGCACCTTCTTCCGGGAAAAAAGCAACAGTTTCTCGACTTAGCTGAAGACCAATATTTTTCAACATCTCTTCGAGCACATGATCTGGTGCGAATCTTAGATAATTCGACTTCACTTCCAATGGAACATGACGATTCCCCAAGTGGTAGACCGCTTTCATTAACAGCAGCGGATCGTCAGATTTTACAGTCACCACAGCTTCTGGTTGAGGCTTTACTTGAGCTGTGGTGTGAGAATCATCTGTCTGAAAAAAGTTGTTGATATGAATATGCGTACCGCGCGGCAAATTGAAATGAATGATCTGCCCATCTTCTAGCTCAATGCGTTGCTTCACTTTTTGTCGCTGTTCTGCCGTTAACTTGATAGTTAGATCGGCATTTCCTTGGTTCGATTTAGGACATTTTCGAGTAAAGATAATTGGCTCGGTAGTCATAGATTTGATTTAAAAATACAGCTCAATCTTTGCGTTAACAGCGTTAATAAATTAGTCGTCGGACTCTGCGGCTTCTTCTTTTTCTTTTTCTTTGCGTTTTTCTGCTGCCATCAATTCTCTGACAATGGCTTGAATTTCTTGGTGGCGGCTGACGCCTTCGAAAGTATAGCGATTATAGTTGCGCTGAACGATCTGTGTTTCGATATTTTCGATGCGTTCGTCTAAGCCGGGATGGCTGGAGAACCACACGGGTGGATTACCGGGATTGTTTTCTTTGAGAGTGACGGTCAGGTTGTAGAGGCCATCTGCTGCGTAGGGGCTAGCGGCAAGGATTCTAGTGCCGAGGGCATCGGCTTGACGTTCCATATTGCGGCTATGTTTTGAAACAACAAGGCTGCCTGCAATGCGGCCCAAGGGAACATTACTGGCGATATTGGCGGTTAGGTTGCCTTGGGTGACAAGCTGAAAACCATGGGACAGGGCTGCATGGGCAATTTCGTGGCCTAATAATCCGGCGAGTTCTGACTCGGAACGGGATTCGAGAATGGCTCCAGAATTGATAAAAATCTTGCCGCCGGGTAGGGCAAAGGCGTTTAGGTCTTCATCGAGGATGACGTAATATTCATAATTAAAGCGGTCTTGGCCCACAAATTCGGTCAGGCGATCGCCGATTGTTTGGATATAGTCGAGCACGGCCTCATCTTCAACCATGGGTGCGACGTCCTGAATATTGCGACTGATGCGATCGCCGACTGCCTCCTCACCCTGCAGTAAAAGCGCTGTACTTTCGAGCGCCGTGATTGGCCCGATCAAGCTGCCGGTCAACACAAAACCAAGCGTGCCCGTGAGCAAATTCGCAATGGTATTACCTCGTAGTCTTGCCCGTAATTTAGATTGATATTGCTCCCAAGTTTCATCGGCAACGGTCACAAACTCGGCTTGTTGGGGGTGGTCTGGATTGAGCAACGCAAATTGTCTAGCCGCAAGGGACGCTTCTAGCCACTGTTCTGTCTCTGTATAAAACTCAATCGCATAGGTCATCAATTCCGCCGATTGACCATAATTAGCGAGGGCGATCGCCAAAGATTCAGTCGCACTTTCGATCTCTTCTGTGGCTTGGAGTTGCTCTAGTTGGGCAATGCGTCCGGGGATAAAATTCGGTGCTTCCGCTGTGAGCAAATTGAGCGAGATGAGCGATTTTGCCGCTAAATCTTGCTCTAAACCGCTCTGGGCGTTACGCCAATACACAGCACCTGCGGGCGATAGTTCGGCCGGATCGGTAATCGGTGCTAAAAGTTCTTGGGCGATCGCCTCTGTAAAAGGTGGTTTTGCTTGCTGATAATAATCTTTCGCGCCCATAATATCTCCTGCTTCGAGGAGGCGATCGCCAATTTTGAGCCGTTGGAGATCAGCATCAGCAGCGGGGCGTTCTGGCTGCAAAACAGACTGATGTTCTAGAGGCTCATTCGCGCGAATGATGGGGCTAAATCCTAAGCTGAGCCAAAGACCGAGCTGGCCGTACAATAAAATTTTGCGATGACGTGTCCAGCGAAATTTTGCCATGGTTTTTGAGCAATACAGTACAGTTTACAGCGCGGCCATTTGCGTTTGAAGTTCTTGGGCAATGATTAGATAGTTACTTTGCAATTTAGAGACCATGGGCTTGATTTGATCCCATTTTTCAGTTTTAGCGCTGTCTTCTATATTTTGGCACTGTACAGCGAATTGTTCGGCACAAAATAAGCGGCTACTGGATTTGATCGTGTGGGCGCTACGTTCGAGTAATTCTACATTCTGAGCATCAAACCCTTCTTGAATCGCTTGCATTAATTTCGGAGCATCTTCCAAAAACGAAGTCACAATATCGATTAACATTTCTGGATCGTCACCCAGCATATTTTTCAGGTCATTGAGAGACACTTCGGCAGCAAGGGAAAGGTTATCAGACATAGAGCTTAATTCTCGGAAATTTGCTTTAAATGTTTAGTTGAAGAATAGTTTGAAGATCTCAATGAGTTATCTTTGGTCACTGAGTCACCACTCAAGGTTTCATCTGTTGATGCGCTAGTTTCAAAGAGTCGATGAGTTTGGCTTTTTGAATGGGTTTACTGAGATAGTCATCCATCCCGGCATCTAAGCAAATTTGGCGATCGCCTTGCATCGCATTAGCCGTCATGGCAATAATCCACGGACAAGCGACCTCACCATTAATTGAGTCCCAGTGGGTCTTAATATAGCGTGTTGCCTCTAGGCCATCCATCTCTGGCATTTGCACATCCATCAAAATTACATCATACATTTGCCGTTTTAGGGCAGTTAATACTTCTAGACCGTTGGCTGCAATATCAACTCGATAGCCTAATCGTTTGAGGACATTGGTGGCTACTTTTTGATTGACGACGTTATCTTCTGCTAGCAACATGCGCAATGGATAGTCTGTGGCTAATGGGCGGGGCGGTTGATCGGACTGTGGGGCAGTGTCTTGGGCGATCGCCGATGTTTGTGGTGAGGCAAAGGCTTTGCAGAGAGCTTGTCGTAACTGTAATCGCTTGACGGGTTTTGTGAGTGTGCTTTGCCACAAAGGTCGCTGAGCATCTGGATGGATCGCGACATGGCCCATTTCATTGAGCAAAATCAAGACAATATCTTTGTTTTTTGACTTTTCGAGAACGCCTGTGAGGAATGATTTTTCGAGATTATTTTGTCCAGCAAAACCGACAATCATTGCATCTACAACTTCGGCTGTCACCCATGCGAGAGCTTCTTCAAAGGAGTTGGTCTGGCGGACAGGTACTGCAAGGCTTTTGGCTTGACTGGTTAAATTAGCGGCAATCAGGCTATTGGGATGAAAAACAATCAAGGATTTGGTGGTCTCAATCCGGTTACTAACGGTATTTTTTTGTATGAGATCATTGGCGATCGCCAAGGGCAATTGAAAATAAAACGCGGTTTGAACCTGATTAAAATCGTAGCCTTCTGGATTGAGCTGCTGGTGATTACGGGGTAACTCGCCGGCGATCGCCCCCTGACTTTCCACCCACATGCTGCCGCCCATCATCGAAACTAATCTTTGGCTAATCACCAAGCCCAAACCCGTCCCCCCATAATGACGAGACGTCGAAGCATCAACCTGACTAAACGGTTTGAACAGCCGCTCCATCCGACTTTCAGGAATACCAATCCCCGTATCCAGTACCGCGAAAGTGATCATCGGCTCCGGCTGCTCGCTAGCCGAGTTGGCAACTAATTGCACAACCAAAGCCACATCGCCCGTCTCCGTAAATTTCACCGCATTCCCCAGCAAATTCACCAAAACTTGTTTGAGGCGAGTGACATCACCGATTAGCCACTTGGCAATATTGATATCCAACAGATAGGCAATTTCGACAGACTTGAGGGCAACTTTTGGCGCGACAAGGTCAATACAGTCTTCAATACAGGCCCGCAACTCAAACGGTTGGCGCTCTAATTCAAACTTGCCCGACTCAATTTTAGAAAAATCCAAAATGTCGTTAATGATCGTGAGCAAATTGCCACCACTACTGCGAATAATCTCCGCAAACTCTTGTTGCTGTTGGTTCAAATCGGTATCCAGCAATAGACCAGTCATCCCGATAACGGCATTCATCGGCGTCCGAATTTCATGGCTCATTGTGGCCAAAAACTCACTTTTTGCTTGGTTTGCTCGTTCAGCTTCAATCTTTGCTGCTTTTAACTGTTTCTCGGCGGTGATTTTATCGGTAATGTTAGTCATCGTGCCAACAATTCGATAGGGAACCCCTGTGTCATCCCGCAGACAGCGAGCTCGACCTAAGACCCAAAGATAGGAACCGTCGCGATGTCGAATGCGGTGTGTGTGCTGATAATTAGCAATTTGACCATCCAAATGCCGATTGAGATTATCTAACACTTGGCCGAGATCCTCCGGGTGAATCAGTTGCGACCAGCCCTGAAAGCTATCCGGGCAATTGCGATCGCCATAACCGACAATATTCAACCAAGTTGGCGAATAATATACTTTGCCTGACTGTAAATCCCAGTCCCAAATGCCATCATTCGTCGCGGCGATCGCCAGCTCATAACGCTGCTCACTTTGCCGCAGCTGTTCCTCCGCCTGAGAACGATAAAAAGACTCTTGCGACAAATCTTTTGTCCGAGCTTCCACCTGTTCCTCTAATCGCTCCGCATTTAACTGAATCTCACCAAACTGATCATGTAGCAAATCCAGCATCACTTGGAAATTACGACTCAACCGCGCAAACTCACGGATACGACTCCTCGGCAAACGGACATCTGTGCGATCCGATAACCAGCCGTAAGAACCCGTTGTCAGCGCATTAAGACGATTAAGCGGCCTTGTCAATTGATCGCTCACAAGAACTGCCGTACCAACAGCACAAATTAGTAATAAAAGAACGACCGAAAGATTTTGAATATAGTAACGTTCCAAGTCAGCAATATAATTTTGAATGTCTAAAGTTACCCACAGTTCACAAGGCAGCGCTGTTTGTTCTAACGCATTTATTTTGATGCCCAAAGCGTTACGCCAACGGCTCATTATATTGCTAGGAAAACTTGGTAATGAGACAAAAGCATCACTTTCCAAAGCGTAAACCTCTCGCGTTGATTCCCACACAAAAGGATTATCTGTAATCGCAGTCTCCGCAGATCTTGCAATAACTTGGCCACTACTCCGCTCCACTAATAAAGCATAAATGCCGAAAGTAAGATTGCGCCTAAATTGACTTTCTAATACCCGAGCTAAGGAATTTCCTACATTACTATAAAGATAGCCTTGCTCAGTAGGAAAGATGTAATCAAAATTCACTTTGTCGTTTTGAATACTGGCTTGCACCGCAATTTTATTGAGAGATGGCTGCAGATTTTTTCGCTGCCACTGCTGCAATTGTTGTTGTCGAAATTTACGCTGAGTAACAGTACTATTTGGCGCTTCAAAAACGATTTTTCCAGTCTTGTCAAAGATTGAAATTGTATCCATTTCTGGATATAAATGCTGCACTAAATGCATCTCTTCACGTAAGAGAGAAACATTGTTGCCTTGCTCTGTGGTCAACTGAGAAACACTCTCAAAAACACGTTGATATTGAGTTTCCCATTGGCGTACTTCTTGGGCGATCGCTTGGCTAGAGTAGGATAATATTTGGTCAATGTCTTGTTCTATTTCAGCGAAACGCTCGTGGGCATTGAGAATCGTAAATAATAAGGTCGGGAAAATCAGAAAAGCAATTAAAATATTAAAGATAATTTGGTTAAGCGAATATTTTTGAAAAACTCTAATCTTCGGTAAGGAATTACTAACCGGTACGTAACAAATGATCAAACTCGCCAATTCGGCATTAAAAATACCGTTAACGGATTGTTTTAGAGCAACGGTAAAACTGGATGTCCAACTAAACGACTGGGCAAAATAGTAAAAAAGAATAACGAGTGGAATGCCACAACAGAGCCAATAATAGGCTGCGTATAGAGAAATATTGCCTCGACGACGTTCCCATAAATAGCTGACAAATATAGCTTCGATGGTGAAGATAATGATGGCGTAATAGTGATGCCACAGGACAAAGGTGTGAAAACTGGCGATCGCCGCTCCGAGGATAGCCCAACCCATGCCATAAAAAGCAAGTATTATCCAAACTGCAATTGACCCAAACAAAAAGTCAATCCCGAAAAAAAGCGTCAGGTTAAAGTAATTTCCTAGATATCCTGCGGCAATTAAAGCAATCAGTAACCATGGATAGGGTGGCCACCATGACTTTTGCGGAGTTTGATACTGATCTTGTTGAGTTGTAATTCGGTTTGTTGGGAGCGAATCGGCCATAATTCATGCCAATCTTTTTCTTGCATCTGCTTTCTAAGATCCTATCATTAGAAAACGGAATGCTCTTTAATTACACACTTATTCATGACTCTCATCCGCACATAAAATTCATCAGGCGATCGCCACTACCTTTAGCTACTCGTCCACCTTCTTAACATTCCCTGCTTTGACCCAAGCTTCAGTCCCATCAGTCAAACGAATCTTGTCCCAAACATCATCATCACTAGACTCTAAAACAATGACCTGCGCATTATAATCAACCCCACCGATTCTGCCAGCATCAGCATCCGGCTCCGACCGCAAACTCAAGCCCTGAGGCCAAGTGACTGTCGCTTCGTAAGCCCCAGCAGGCAACTCCTCAGCCTCGGTTTCTTCTTCCTCTTCTGGCTCTTCCTCTTCTGCCGCCACTGGCTCAGCTTCAGTTACGGCTGTCTTTTCTTCTGACTCTGGCGTTGTCGGTGCGGGTAAAGTTTCAGAAAAAACAGGTTTTGGCGGCGCAGAAGCCATCCGATTAAAAAAGTAATAAGCCGCACCAACGCTACCAGCGACTAATAAAAGAACGCCCAAAATAAAGCCGAAAATAAATTGAAAGAAGTTAGAAATACTCATAACTATTGCTCTCTTTTGCTGGGTTGTGCTCATAAAACCTATTAATATTTTCCTGAAATTTTTTGAATTATCTAAGTATTATAAATGACCATTACTAGCCATCAAGAAGTAAAAAAGCCTTGGCGAGAGGCCAGACGCGCTTTGCCAGAAGCTACCCAATTTTGCAAAAATTCAATTTGCTCTTTGGCCGTGCGAGCAAGGGGAATAATTTGACTCGCGGCTTCCAGAATATCATCGGTCGTAAAATCTCGATCTTGGCTAAAACCAAGGTGCATCGCTTCAACTAAAGTTTGTTCGATCTCTGCGCCAGAAAAATCGGGTGTTTCGTAAGCCAATCGCTTGATATCGTAATTTTTGAGATTGTGGGGGCGCAACCGCGACACATGCACAGTAAAAATCGCTTCTCGTTCTGTTTGATTGGGCAGACCAACAAAAAAGATTTCATCAAAACGTCCTTTACGCAGCATTTCTGGGGGAAGGGTATGAACTTGGTTGGCTGTTGCAACGACGAATACAGGGCTTTTTTTCTCCGCTAACCACGAAATAAATGTGCCGAAAACACGGTTAGTTGTGCCGCCGTCGCCCTTGCTATCTGTGCCGGAAAAGGCTTTATCAATTTCGTCAATCCAAAGGATACAAGGCGATAGCGCTTCAGCTAATTGAATCATTTGTCTAGTGCGCGATTCTGATTCACCAACGAGTCCGGCAAATAATCGGCCAACATCGAGCCGTAATAAAGGTAAGTGCCAATGGTGGGCGATCGCCTTAGCAGTGAGCGATTTACCTGTGCCCTGAATCCCGACCAACAACAAGCCTCTAGGGTAAGGTAAGCCATACTCACGGGCTTTGTCGCCAAAAGCATTGCCCCGGCGCAATAGCCACTCTTTGAGATTATCCAAACCGCCAATATCTGAAATTTCTTCTGTGGCAGGGTAAAAATCAAGAATTTGCGTTTGTTGAATCGATTGACGTTTTTCGGCCAAGATTAATTCCACATCTTCTGCTTCGATCGTCCCTTGGTTGGCCAAAATTTGCGTTAAAACCCGGCGAATCCGTTCTAGCGAAAGTCCCTGAGCCGCGCGCACCAATTCATCCATCAGCAATTCAGAAGGTGCTTGACCAATCGATTGCAACAGTTGCTGGATTTCATCACGAATTTCGTGAGCATTCGGCAACGGAAACTTGATGATCGTAAACGCTTCTTGCAAGTCCGTCGGGATCTTAATCTCAGACGCCACGATGACAATGTTTTTGGATTCTGATTTTAAACGTCGGGCCAAATTACGCAATTTGCGAGCAATGGAGACATCTTCGAGAAATCGCTGAAAATCTCTCAGAATAAACACGCCACCGACATTTTTTGGCAGTTTTTCAATAAATTCTAAAGCTTGCAACGGATTGCGCTTACCGGCCCCGATATTGTTCGGATTATCTTGATAGCCCTCGACAAAATCCCATCTATAGACATTACGGTTCGGGAAAGTCTCAAGGCATTGGGCGATCGCCGCTTCCACCCGCTCTTCTTCGAGGGTTGGAATATATAGCAGTGGATAACAAGCCCGCAATAGTAACGCAAATTCTTCCCGAAAAGTCATAGGCCTAGCTTCAGCGACACCAAAATCTCTAATCTATAAGCTTAGTGGGAAAACTTCGGAAATACCAAGTTTGTGCGACCGAACGCTCCCCAAAACTTTAAGAAGATAGTTGTTGCTTCAGGTCAGCGAGCTTAGCCCAGCGATGATCGATCTTGGGCGTTTCTTCCTCAGTCGATTGGTCAGCACCGGGGCAGTTTTCGGAGTCACACACTTTGCGGAGTGGCATTTCTAAACAAAATTGCTCATATAGCCAAGTTTCTGGCTCAAAATAACCGTGGGGATCAACCGCTTCTTCTAGCTCGTCTAAGCCAACTTCCCGTTCACTGGGCAGCGTCTCAATATCCTCTGGCCGCTGGAGCCACAATAGCTCTGTTTTATCAACCTGCAAGCGGGTGTTGTAATTCTGGAGACAGCGATCGCAGGTCAAAGTCACAATGGTCTCTGCTTCGGCTGCAACTTCTAAATAGGTTTGACGGTGCGCGACCAATATTTCACCACGTACAGGTGTCAGGGTTTCTAAATCTGCGAGGTTCTCTTCAAATGCGAACTGTTCCTGCTGCTGGGGAGCCTTCAACAAGCGGGGAATAAAAATACGTTCCATAGTTGCAAGACTCCTTTTCTGGGCGATTACAGCCCTTATCGTACCGTAAATTTCCACAAAAAAAGCGGGGAACTATCCCGCTCTGATTGATCAATTTGGCTAAAAAGAAAGTATTTAAAGTGGACTCACAACCAGATTTCGATGAGGTTCTTGGCCACGACTCTCTGTTTTCAACGTGCCAAATTCTTTAAAGAAAGAGTGCATTTGACGGCGTTCTGCGGAGGAGAGATTTTCAATCGCAGCTTCTTCACCGGTCTCTTCAACTTTCGCTGCAACTTCGGTGGCGATCGCCTTTAGCTCATCAAGCCGTTGTTGGCGATAATTACCAATATCAACCGTGAAAGGATGCTGCTCATCCCGTTCTAAACCATGGTTTAACGTGATATTTGTCAAATATTGCAGCGCGTCGATGTGAGCGCCTTTTTCACCGATTAACCGCTGAATCTGAGTTTCAGACAACGACTCATGATTAATCTTTAACCACACGCCCTCGCCCCCCTCAGATTCCGGCACAACTTCCGTCGCCACAGAAGAAGGCAAAGCGATTAACGTTAGGAGTTTCTCAAGCCATTCTTGACCTTGTTGGATTTTGGTATCGTTCATCTCACGTCATCCTGAAGCTTTTTCTTTACGCTTAGAGTTTTTCTTCCGCTCAAATGGAAGTGATTCTCTATTTTGATCTGCTTTTTCCTGCTCATCTACTAGTTTCTGGAGATTTTCAGGCAGCGGTTCCTTCGTCAAAATAAAGGTCTGTGCTGTTTGGAAAGCATTGGCGATCGTCATGTACATCAACACACCAGCAGGCAAGGGGAAGAACAAAAACATACCCGAAAAAATCAACGGTGTAATTTTGTTTACAGCCTGTTGGGCATCTTCCTTTTGGTCACCAGATTTTGGCTTCTTCTGTTGAGCGCCGCCAGAAATCGTTTGGTTGAGATAAAGACTGATACCGAAGAACAGCACCATCCCCAAAAT
>JBARRZ010000117.1:0-2890 GCA_049644465.1 Limnothrix sp. | reverse complement strand
TAGTAGGTCAACCAATCTCACCTTACAAAACTTCATCAGAAATTGCCACGAACAGATATGGCAAAATAGAGAAGAACAACCGTATGGATGAGTGAGAGATGAGTATTAATATCGTTAATCTTGTGGGTCGAGCAGGTGGTGACCCAGAGGTGCGCTATTTTGAGTCCGGTTCTGTCAAATGCAACTTGACTTTGGCCGTCAATCGTCCTACTAGCCGTGACGATAAGCCTGACTGGTTCAACCTCGAAATCTGGGGAAAAACCGCAGAAATTGCCGCAAATTATGTCAAAAAAGGTAGCCTAATCGGGATTCAAGGCGCTATCAAAATTGATCAGTATACCGATCGCAATGGTTACGATCGTTCATCGCCCGTAATACGCGTAAATCGTCTCGATCTACTTGGTTCAAAGCGGGATGTCGATCCCGGAGCAGTCGGCAATTACAACGAACACGAATTTTAAAGACAGTTAGGCAGAATAACCGCGAAACTTCACTCTTTTGGTGGGTAAAAGTTTTGGACACGAAAACTCGGAATTTCGTAATCGTCCGGTAGATAATTCGCCGGAATTGTGATCTGATTACCGTCACGCATTGCGCCGTAGTGGGGCGAGAGAATTTCAATATCCGCCTCATTACATTTATCCTGAATATTTTTGTGCAAGCTCGAATAAATCTCCATCATTTGCTTTGGTTCGTTGGTATGGACGTTGATTTCGTAACTGACATAAAAATCATCTAAGCTCGTCTGCAAAATAAAAGGTTTTGGTTCTTGTAAGGTGTATTCTGTCTCATTTGCCGCGTTGATCAGCACTTCATGCACTTTCCGCCAAGGGACATCGTAGCCAAGGGTGATGGTGGTATGAAGAATTAGCGGTGGCGTTTTTGGATCGTTTTTGGCTTCGCTGTAGTTGACGATGTGACTAGTGAGTACTGCTGAATTTGGAATAGTAATCACTTCGTTTTTAATAGTGCAAATGCGAGTAACTAGTAACGTTTTTTCGATAACGTCGCCTTTTGTGTCGCCAATTTGGACGCGATCGCCAATCCGAAAAGCGCGAGTGTAAGTCATGATCGTCCCCGCCACAACGTTTGCGACCGCAGCCGTAGAACCCAAAGAAAGCAGCAGACCGAGAAAGATCGAAATACCCTGAAATGCGGGTGTTTCTGCACCGGGGAGATACGGAAAAGCAACAATAGCGGCAAAAGCGAAAATCAAAAAACGAATGAGTTTGTAGGTGGGAATGGCCCATTCTGGATAAAAACCTTGAAATTTAATTTTGCTGCGGGCGACTTCGATAAAAAAGAATTTACAGATTTTCAGGCTATAGGAAGTGACGAAAATAATCACTGCAATAAAAAAGAGATTAGGGAGGTAATTTAAGCCGCCTTGAATGAAGGTAAAAACGGCATTTCTTGCGTAACTAAATAACAGTCGAGCAAATCCTTTTGTCCAAGGAAAAAAGCTCAGGACTAAATTTCCGTAGACATAAATTAGGGTCAGCCACAGGGCAAGGTGCAAAATTTTGATGGTCTCTAAGATCAGATCCACCACTCGCTTTGCGGAAAGAATTTCAACACCCAAAACCTTGATACCCGGAATCCAAGTATTTTGCCAAATCCTGAAATAGATGTAAGCCAAGGGTAAGGCTCGATTCATGGCTAATAGACTGATCAGCAGGAAAATGGTGGCAATGACGGTATAGATAATGCCCAGCACAATACTACGCAGGCTGTAGGCTTCTCGAAATTCTGCGACTTTCGTCCTGATAATTTTCTCGTAACGTACGGCTAGCTTGTAACGCGCTTCATTGGCAGCGACGGCGTCAACTTCAGCGAGGGTAACAAGTAATTCATCACCGACTGAAATGTCAACGGTTTTTGTGGCTTCGTTATCGGTCACGGTGAGATCGTCGAGGCTTAATTCTTCGTTTTTGGCAAAATCTAACAGTCGTTCGGAAATAACTTTGGCGCGAAAATCTGATGAAAATGAGGCAATGCGGGCATCAATGAAAAATAAGGTGTCGTCACCAAGTACTACGGGGGAGCCTTGTAAGCCGTTCAGTTCTGGGGCTTCTGGTGGAACGAGGGGTTGGGCGATCGCCACTTGCCAGCAGAGTAAGCAGGAAAATATCGCGAGGGTCAGTTTTTGCCAGATTTTTGCCACGGGTCTTAACGATGCTCATCACGGGGAATTGCTCTGGTTATAACGATAGGGCGATCGCCTCTAGATCAAGCTTTATATTTCAAGACTGCAAACAAAATTAAAGCAAGCCATGACTTTTACTTGTCAGACAGGTTAATAGTTGCGTGGTTTTATACAGGGCGATCGCCTTCTCTATCGCTAGAGGAAATAAGATCTAAAGTCCTTTTGGGATAGCGGCAATCAGTTGGCGGGTGTAGTCCTGTTGGGGTTCGCGATAAATTTGCTCGGCTGTACCCATTTCTTCGATTTTGCCCTTGTTCATGACGATGATGCGATCGCCCATAAATTTCACAACGCTGAGGTCATGGGAAATGAAAATATAGGTGAGCTGAAATTCGGACTGTAATTCTTTGAGGAGGTTCAGCACCTGCGCCTGCACCGACACATCAAGGGCGGATACCGATTCGTCACAAATTATAAATTGCGGCTCAATGGCGAGGGCACGGGCAATACAAACCCGTTGTCTTTGACCGCCGGAAAGCTCGTGGGGATAGCGATTAATCCAGTCAGGATTGAGACCCACCCGCTCTAACAAATATTGCACCCGTCCAAGGCGCTTTTTCTTGTCCCGCTTGATGTTGTGGATGATCATCGGTTCGGCGATCGCCTCGCCAATCGTCATGCGGGGGTTGAGAGAATTGTAAGGATTTTGGAAAACGATCTGCATCTCGCGGCGCAACTGTCGCA
>JBARRZ010000116.1:0-2175 GCA_049644465.1 Limnothrix sp. | reverse complement strand
CAAGGTCAAAAACGGGAACTTTAATCTGTTCACCGAGGGTTTTGAGTTGGTCGATCGCCGCCGGACGGTAAACGTCTGTAGCCACCATTAGAGTGGTCTTTTCTTGTTTACGAAGGAAAAGGGCAAGCTTCGCGGTGGCGGTGGTTTTACCTGTACCCTGCAAACCTGCCATCAAAATAACGGTGGGCTTATTTTCTGCTTCGGCGAGGGGAGCGTTGCTTTCTCCCATAATTTTAACTAGCTCATCGTTGACAATCTTGATGAACTGTTGCCCCGGATTAACGCCAGAAATGACATCCGCACCGAGGGCGGCTTTCTCGACATCGCCAATAAAACCTTTGACAACTTCTAAGTTGACATCCGCTTCTAGCAGGGCACGCTGGACCTCTTTTAGCGCCTCTTTGACATTGGCTTCGCTAATTTTGTCTTGACCCCGCAGGGATTTCCAGGCATCTTCTAAGCGTTCTGCTAGTGCGTCAAACATAAATCTTGTCTACTTTTGGTGGCTTCTAATTACTGTACCAAGTCCGGGGATTTGGCGGGGTAGGCGATCTCTGTTTATCTATCGCGGGGAGCTTTTTGTCAAGGGACAGGAAATATTGCACAAGTGCTGGTGGATAGACAGGTGGCGATCGCCTTTTCTATTTTCCATCAGTTAAATCGTGCTGAATTTTTAGCAAAGAACGCTTAAGCATCGGAATATCGAGTTGAACTGTTTCCCAAATTATTGCAACATCCACCCGAAAATATTCATGGATAACCATGTTTCTCATGCCTCTAATTTGCTCCCAAGGCATTGTCGGATCAGCCATTTCTAATTCTGAAATTGCACTGGCGATCGCCTCCCCAATCACAGCAAAACCGTATAAAATAACCCGCAATGCTTGCTGATTGCTGGCAAAGGTTTCCATGTCCAAATTATTGATCGTACTTTCGATCACCTCAATTTCTGCCAACATGTCCTGTATCCGTAAACTAAATTCCCTAGACAGCTCGAATCACCTCCTTTAAAACTGTTTCTCGTAAATGGGGGCGGAGAGAATCGGGCGTGCCAATATCCACATCACAGCCCAACAAATCCTCTAAAAATACTTTTAATCCTAATAAAGTAAATAGCCCAACCGGACGACTAAAGTTCACTAAAAAATCCACATCACTAGTCGCTGTTGCTTCATCTCGTGCCACTGAGCCAAACAAAAATAAATCTTTCACGGCAAAATCATTGAGGCGATCTTGATGAGCTTTGACAATATCTAAAACTTTTTGCCGCTCCATCTCCTTTGACCCTCTCCAGAACTCATACTTGCTAACTGTATTTTAGTGGTTCCGACAGAGGACGTGAAGTAATTAGAGAGGCTGCTTTTATCCTTTGTTTTAAGCTATACCTAGGAAGTAACGAAATGTAACGAGTGATTTTTCATGGCAGGGCAAAAAGTCGCGGTAATTGGGGCGGGGATTGGCGGCTTAACGGCTGGGGCTTTGCTGGCAAAACGGGGTTACAAAATGACGGTGTATGAACAGGCGGCGATTCTTGGGAAGAGAGCAGACAGAAAGCCCGACATCTAATCTTCGAGAATTTCTGCTTGGGTAAACGGACAAATCTCTGGAAACTGGCTCAAAGGTAATCCCGTTCCAATAGATGCAGCTTGACGGGCTTTTTGATAAGACTTCTCGAAAATTTCTTCGTAATAGCGTTTTAGACTGGGACTACTTTCAAAAATATCTTGAATCCGATTACGATGCTCAAAAATTGTATATTGCCAACTATTAGAACGCTTTTCTGGTTGATATTTATATTTCAGTAAATGCATCAATAAAATCCGCAAATTACTCGCTAAAGCAGTTTTTTCGCTCCGCCCCATTGCTTCTATTTCTTCAATTAAGTTTTCGAGATCTAAATCATTGAAATTTTTGCTGCTTAAATTTTGACTGGTCTGTTGAATCCAGAGATAAAAGTCTTTTTCGTATAATTCTTTCGCTTTGCCAACAAGAGATGAGGTTTGCATGATATCTGCGCGGAGAACGCTGGTGCATGAGTCAGTCTGCTTTCCTAGTTCATTTTAAGCTATACCTAGAAAGTAACGAAGTGTAACGAGTGGTTTCTTCATGGCAGGGCAAAAAGTCGCAGTAATCGGGGCAGGGATTGGCGGCTTAACGGCTGGGGCTTTGTTGGCA
>JBARRZ010000115.1:0-7564 GCA_049644465.1 Limnothrix sp. | reverse complement strand
GTCGTTGCGGCTTCTGGCGGCTATCCCGGAGCCTACGAAAAAGGCAAGGCCATTACGGGATTAACATCAGCAGAAAGTCTTAATGCCACAATTTTCCATGCTGGTACAAAATTGGAAGGAGAAACGCTTGTCACTAGCGGCGGGCGGGTTCTCGGTGTTACCTGTCTCGGTAAGGATTTTGATGAGGCGATCGCCAGCGTCTATAAAGCCATCCCAGCCATAAAATTTGATGGGATATATTACCGTCGAGACATCGGACACCGCCTCAGAAAAGCATAGTCCGCAACAAAACGTTACATTATACTAAGCGAAGCAGTAAGTTTGATTGTCAGTTCACCCCAGAAACCATCTTGTTAACCCTCATCACCAAACTCCGCGAAATCATTTCCCGCTGGTGGTCAGAATTCACCCTTCAGACCAAGCTCATGGCCGCTGCAACCCTAGCAGTATCCTTGCTGATGAGCGGCTTCACATTCTGGGCAGTGAACTCCATCCAACAAGACGCACGCTTAAACGACACCCGATTTGGTAGTGATCTCGGCTTACTACTTGCCGCCAATGTTGCCCCTTTGATTGCCGACAATAACCTTTCCGAATTGTCCCTTTTCACCAATCGTTTCTACAACAGTACAGAAAGCGTCCGTTACCTGATCTACGCAGATGCAGAAGGCAACATTTTCTACGGCATTCCCTACTCCGAAGCCAAAGTACAAAATAGTTTAACGATCGCCCGAAAAATCACCCCGCCCGAAGAATACAACCCCTACAGCTTTAAGCCAGTTTCCAAACAACACATCACCCCCAACGGCGAAATAACAGACGTTTTTGTACCACTCCACCAAAATACAGATTACCTCGGTGTGATGGTAGTCGGCATCAACCCTAACGCTACAGTTGCCGCATCCTCAAACCTAACTAGGGACGTCACTTTAGCGGTATTCGTTTTCATCTGGGTCATGGTCATTCTCGGCGGTGTCTTCAATGCCTTGACCATTACAAGACCAATCAAAGAATTGTTGGGTGGCGTGCAAAACATCACAGCAGGCAACTTTCAGCAGCGGATCGATCTCCCCTTTGGAGGTGAACTAGGCGCACTGATCATCAACTTCAACGAGATGGCCCAGCGTTTAGCCAGCTACCAAGAACAAAACATTGAAGAACTCACTTCAGAAAAAGCAAAACTAGAAACCCTCGTTGCAACCATTGCCGATGGAGCCGTTCTTTTAGACACAGAGCTAAAAATAATTTTGGTGAACCCAACAGCGAAAAAAATCTTTAATTGGGAAGAAACAGACCTAATTAGCGAAGTCGTTCTGCATCACTTACCCGCTTCCGTCACGACTCAAATTACTCGCCCACTGCATCAGCTTGCCGCCGGCGAAAACTTAGACTCCGACTACGTTATTGAACCTCACGCGATTACAAATGAGCCATTGGAAGTAAGAGGTAACGAGTTCAAGATTTCGTTAATAGATATTGCTGAGAATCCATCAGAAGCGAAAACAGTCCGAATTTTACTAACAGAAGTATTGGACAAAGAGCGCACAAATATTCGTGGTATTGCGATGACAGTGCAGGACATTACAAAAGAAGCTGAATTAAATAAAGCAAAAAGCCAATTTATTAGCAACGTCTCCCACGAGTTACGGACGCCGCTGTTTAATATCAAGTCATTTATCGAAACGCTGCATGAATACGGCGAAGATTTGACTGAAGAAGAACGGCAAGAATTTTTAGAGACGGCGAATCACGAAACCGATCGCCTGACTCGTTTAGTCAATGATGTACTTGATTTATCACGGTTGGAATCTTCCCGTGTTTACAATCTTGATTTTGTTGATTTAACGCAACCAATTGAGCAAACACTACGAACTTATCAGCTCAATGCTCGCGACAAAGAAATTGTACTCAGCCATGATATTTCGACCGATTTACCTGCAGTTTTGGGGCATTATGATTTACTGTTGCAAGTTCTGACTAATCTGGTTGGAAACTCGCTTAAATTCACAAGAGCTGGTGGCCACATTAGTATTCGTGCTTATCCTGTACCGAATGAAGCGGATCGCGTCAGAATCGAGATTGCGGACACGGGCATTGGTATAGATACGGAAGATCAAGAAGCCATTTTTGAACGTTTTTTTCGTGTCGAAAATCGCGTACATACGCTTGAGGGTACGGGTTTGGGCTTATCGATTGTCAAAAATATTATCGACAAGCATCACAGCCGCATTAATCTAATTAGTGAAGTCGGCATTGGGACAACTTTTTGGTTTGAGTTATCGGCATCAAAAGAAGATGAAACGCCAGAGACTGTAGGTCAGAAACACGTTGCTGGGACAGACAGTAATTTAGTTGAAGTGTCTCCTCAATCTTTAGCTTAAAGTCTGTAATCAAAGCCTAGTTTTTGGTTCTAGTTTGTAAATCTTGCAGTATCTTCAGCAGGTGTTTTTTGTGCTTCAGAGAATTTTGTTCTAGGGCTTCGAGCCAGAGGCGATCGCCCAGCTCTGAGTACTGTGTCAGATCCATCAAAATCCGGTAACCTTGGGCGAATTGTTCATCCTGAAAGCAACTATCAACATATTGAAATAAACGCTTGTAGTTATGCAATTTTGCAAGCTTGATTGATTCTCGTGAATAACCGGTCTGCTCTTGCTCTAAAACCCGTAAAAAATCGGGCATAAACCCATTAAGATAGCCTGTCTGATAGTCAGGGCGATCGCCAGACTGACAAGCACAGAGATAACGGGGCACATAATGCCAACACACTTCCCGACAAGCCAGACGTCTCAACAGTTCCCACTCCGCCGCTTGCCCCAAATCAGGTTTTAAGCCACCGTTTTTTTGCCATGTATCTTTGCGATAAAGCGTGCAACCCGTGACCAAAGAATTTTTGTATAAAAAAAGCGTTTTAAGCTCATCAGAAATCAAGCCTTCCGATAATAATTCCGGTGACTTACTCGCAATATCTTGGTGCTGATCAAGGCTTTGAAAACGACCAGAAATCAGCTCAACTGTTGGGTGTTCTTTGATTGCTGCGGCGAATTCTAAAAAAGTATGGCGGAGCACTTGATCATCGCTGTACAGCAAATAAATCCACTCCCCTTTCGCGATGTTTACCGTCCGATTAATGGCCTCGTTGAGCGTAATACTTGCACCCCACGTAATGAGGCGAATCTCGTAAGGCGATTGAATTAGCGCTTCTTTCTTCTCGTTGAGCAAAGCATTAATCGTTGATTGCTGTTTGGGATATCGACTGTCCGTATCAAGCAGCAAAATTTCTGTCGCTTGAAGATGACCTTGGGCAAGTAAGCTATCAAGCCAATTTTTAAAACTAGTAGCAGTTTGGGCGAGCGGCGCAATCACTGAAAAAAAAGTTTTTTGATCGGGCCTAGTGGAGGGCTGAGTCAACATTTTTGACCCTGAGGGGAAATAGTATCGGGCTAATTGCTGGCTTGAGATTGAGTCTATTTGTGTCTTTTGGTTTTACGGGAAAGCTACTGTCTTTTCAGGAAAAGCTGTGTGAAATAGTATTCGCCTGCTTCATTTTTCACAACGCCGACGCCCGTTAGATCAAAATCGCCAATAATATTTTTGTGGTGACCCGGACTATCGATCCAGCCTTCTACTGCTACGGTTGCGAGATCGTCATATCCTTGGAGCATCGCCAGATTTTCGGCAACGCTCTGATATTTTAAAGCTTGTTTTTCAAGACTTTCAGCTCTTTGCTCGAAGCCATCATGGGAAAATTCTGCGGCTCCGGATGCCATTTTTTCGCTGTATTTACGGGATTCGTTGGTGATGCGGTAATCCAAGGTGAACGGCGTTAGACCACGACTTTCTCGATAGTTATTAATTTTTTCATGAATGAGCTGCTCGACTTGCTCGTTGGGTAAATTTTGGATTGCTGGGGCTGTGGCGATCGCCGTTTGCTGAGAGGGCGTGGGTTGATAATCACTAGTTTGGGCCGCTTGGTCGATGGCAATACGACTACCAAAGTAGATAACGAACGGGACAGCGAGCCGAAAAAGAGAAGAAAGTTTCATCGCAATATTTTGCCTCGATACTTGCGAGGGTAGGAGAGAGTCTGGCTTTAATTTATAGTTTCAAGAGTGGGGCGCAGAATCGGGAGATCACATTCTAAAGATTGTAAGATCTTCTTCTTGAAATTGGTCTTCTGTGAGCACCCAGCTTCTCGTTGCGGTGACGGACTGTGCGGTGACGGACATAATGATGTAGCTATAAATATCCCAGGCGATCGCCAGATCAGAGGCTGAGGGAATCGCCGGATGGTCGGGGTGGGAGTGATAAATTCCGATAATGTCTAAGCCACTGGTACGAGCAAATTTCTGGGCTGTAAGGATATCTTTGGGGTCGATAGCAAACCGGTTTAAGCGAGAGTTATTTTCTGTGGAACTGGCTGGCAGGCGATCGCCAAAATCTGGCGTCCAACTATTTACCACCTGCCAAACCTGAACAACCGTTTTATCCTTACCCAGCAATAACCCGCAGCACTCTTCCGGATAGCAACTGCGGGCATGATTATGGCAAAGATTTAGTTGACCTTGGGAAATTTTTAACATAACCCCTAGGGGCGGAAAATGACGTCGGAATTCGCCATTGATAGTCCTGTATACAGCATATTCTGCCGTGCTGCTTGGGGGAAACTAAGAGTATGAATCATATTGTCCTGCGTCCACATCATCGACGCAAAAGACGCATTGCCTTGCTGGGTATTGTCGATTACATAGGCTTTGACGCCATCCCGCAACGTGAGACGAACCCCAGTATTTTCATGGCGTTTTAATTCGGCTTGAGCATCCTGACTCGCTTGATTTTCTGTCACGAAGCTACCAATGAGACAAGGTGTAGCCCCTGTTTTACAAGAATGCAAACTGAGCGTCATCCGAGTGGGATTTTGGCTCACAAAAACACGAACCGTGAAGGCTTCAATCGTACTTTGCTGCTCTGGACTTAGCCAAATTTTTTCCGGTAATCGAATTGATAACCCGACAGGAATTTGTTGGCGAATGGTGGATGTGTAGGGATCAAAAACAGACTCTGCCCGCACAGCATCGAGGGGCAAAGCAGTGGCGATCGCCAGACTTAAAGTAACGGAAAATCGTTGAAAAAATTTAGACCAAGCCATAACAGCACATCATTGATGCGAAAAAGTTGCTTTCATAATACCCAAATTTCTATAGGAAAACCTGCTTGAAGACAAATTATTCTCAGAACTTACCGGAAAAGTTTGAGCATCAATTTGCAAAAGCTAAATTTTGCTTCAAGTATGCTTCAAAGTGTAAAGAAAAGAAGACCGAGCCAGAGAGAGCTAATAATGTTTATCTGGCTCAGCTGTCAGCCCATAAAGATTGTTGAAAATCATCGCACTTAGAATATAGTAAATATTTTACAAAACTTAGATACAGTAAGGGAGTCGAATCGTAAAAATACTGCCTTTATTTAGCTCACTAGTGACATCAATAAAACCGTTATGTAATATCACAATAGCTTGGGCGATCGCCAAACCGAGACCCGATCCCCCTGTATGACGAGAGCGATCATGGTTGACTCTATAAAAACGCTCAAATATCCGTAATTGTGCCTCTTTTGGAATACCGATTCCCGTATCAGAAATTTCAATAATTGCGCGGCGATTATCAGCAGATAAAACAACTTTAACTGTCCCTTTTTGGGGTGTATATTGAATTGCATTGATCACTACATTTGCTAAAAGACGATAGATCTGAGCCTCATTTCCATCTATAGCCAGAGGAAAAGTGATGTTTTTCTTTATTTCTAGATTGATACTTTTTTCTAGAGCTAAAGCTGCAAATTCCTCTAAAATATCGTCTACTACATCATTTAAAATAACAGGCTGATTTGCGGCTTTATTGACATCATTTGAGAGGCCTTGGTCTATTCGCGACAGTATTAATAAGTCATTCACTAAAATGCTCATGCGCTCATTTTGTTTTTCAATACTAGCAAACGATCTTTTGATGTCATCTTTATCCCATTCAGCCAACATCAATCGTGATTCGATTGTCGCTCTGATCGTGGCTAAAGGCGTTCTCAATTCATGGGCTGCATCTCCTGTAAACTGTTGTATTTGCTGATAGGAAGAATAAATAGGTCGTATTGCCAAACCCGATAAATACCAAGCCGAGATGACAATTAAAATTAACGCGACAGGAAATCCGATGATTAAAAACCAAGTCGTACTAGCAACGTAGCTGTCAAAATCCTTGAGACTCCGTCCAACAATCAAATATCCTGAAGGTTGATTATTAATTGTTTCTAGTACTATAGAAATTTGATGGTAACGGTTATTTTGGGAATCTTTGAAATATGTCCAAGAGCCTTGTTTTGATTTTAAAATGAGATTTTTAGGTTTCGTTTTCGTTGCAACTAAGGATTTATTTAAATTACTGAAAATCTCTAAATAGTAGTCATCGGGAAATTTATAATCTAACGATTCTAAGACTTCTTGATTTGCCAGATGACAGTCAAGATTATTTGAACAAAAGCTTGGAAATAGATGTTCAACGGTCTCTTCAAATTCTCCAGACTCTTTAAGATGAAGTTTTAAATTTTGACGAAATGTTTCGGCAATGGACTCCATTTCGCGGTGAATAGTTACACGATGGGCATGAACGATCGCCTCATAAAGTCCGAAGCTACAAGCCGCAAAAATCAGGCTCATTGTACCGGCATACCAACTCGCCAAACGCCACCAGGTAGTTTGAAAAAGTCGATTATTTTTCACAACAAGTCTGGGGTGAAACGATAACCCAAGCCATAGATTGTTTCGATAGTATTTTCGGCGTTATAAACTGCTAATTTACGACGTAGAAGACGGACTTGCGCTGCAACAACATTACTAATAGGATCTGTGTTCCACTCCCAGAGTTGTGACAAAATTTGATCGCGACTTAAAATTTGTTTTGGATGTCGCATAAAGTATTCAAGCAATTGAAACTCCTTTAAAGTTAAGTTAATTCTTTGCTTATTATTCTTAAGATTGATTTGATTATTTGCATAGTCTAAAACGAAATTTCCAACAATAAAATTTTGAGGTTTTAAATCTGGCGATCGCCGCTGTAATGCCCTCAATCTCGCTAATAATTCCTTCATCCCAAATGGCTTAACTAGATAATCATCAGCCCCAGCATCAAGTCCCTGTACTCGGTCATCAAGACTATCCTTTGCTGTCAACATTAAAACAGGTAATTTATTGCCTTGTTTTCGTAAATTTTGCAACAGTTCAATGCCCGACATACCGGGTAATAACCAATCAAAAATCCCTAAAGTGTAGGTTATCTGAGAGTCGTTTAAATATGACCAAGCTTCTGTACCGTCTTGCACCCAATCAATAATGTAGGCATTTTGAATCAAAACCTGCTTAATTGCACGCCCTAAATCCGGTTCATCTTCTACTAATAAAACACGCATTTTTGCTGAATAAAATTGAGTTACAACACAACCAACTTTTATCTATTCACCCACAACTTTGTGAAATAAAGATGAAAATTACTACACCTATAATAAGTCAGCAATTTTCATG
>JBARRZ010000114.1:0-9580 GCA_049644465.1 Limnothrix sp. | reverse complement strand
ATTATGGCAAGGAAGCCAATCATTGCTAAACGACCATTTAGTACTTCTGCGCTGGTATTAAGTCCCCAAGACAGCTCTTGTGGATACATTTTCATGTTTTCTTTAGGGTGAATTACTTGAGCAAAGGTGCGGGGACAGGACTCTAGTGAATCGGTCACTAGATGTGCGAGCGAGTCTATAAATACGGGATGTGTATTGAGAGCCGGTACGCGACGAAAATTAGTGATGCCTGCTTCTTCTGCGACTTCACGATATTCCATATCAATTTCTTGTAAAGTCTCGATGTGCTCGGAGACAAAACTGATCGGAATAACGACGAGGTTTTTAATTCCTTTTTTGCCTAATTCGTTAAGGGAATCTTCTGTATAGGGTTGGAGCCATTCTACTGGGCCGACACGGCTCTGATAGGCAAGAGTGTGCTCATTTGGACGACCGAGAGCATCCATGATTAACCGGGTGCATGCTTCGATCTGCTTTTGGTAAGGGTCTCCTGCTTCTTCGACGTAGCTCTGGGGAACACCGTGGGCACTAAAGAAAATATGGGTGCTGTTGGGATCTTCAAATTGGTCTAGTTCTTGGCGCAGGAGGTCAACCATCGCTTCGATATACTGGGGATGGTCGTACCAAGAGGAAATAAGGGTGTAGTCTAGGTGGTGCAGTTGGGGATCGGTGCGCCACATCGCTTCGAGGACACGGAAGCTGGAACCGCTGGTGCTGATTGAAAATTGGGGATATAGGGGCAAGACAACGAGTTTATCTAGGTTGTCTTTTTTGATTTCGGCGATCGCCTCTTCAGTAAAAGGATGCCAGTAGCGCATACCGACATAAACTTTGACGTCTTGGCCCCACTCTTGCAGCTTTTCAGTCAGGGCATTGCCTTGAGCTTCGGTGATTTGTCGGAGAGGAGAACCACCGCCGATTTCTTTATAATTTTCTTGAGATTTTCCAGCTCTGAGAGTAGAAATTAGCCATGCTAGAGGCTTTTGCATCCACGGCGCAGGCAAGCGGATAATTTCGGGATCAGCAAACAAATTAAACAAAAAAGGACGTACGTCCTCTAATTTGTCTGGCCCACCTAAATTCAGTAATAAGACCCCAACACGACCCATAGCTAATACAGATTAAATTTACTGGTATTTTTCTTAAGTTATTGTAACAATATATCTCGCTTACTGGATCTGCCTGTCGCGCTGGCTACAGGAAAGGGTGAAAAGTTTACATTTGATGGTCTGTTGTAGATATTTCTTCGTAATTGCTGTTTTTGCGGGTTAAATCAGTATTCTCGGTTTTGGAGGCTGAATTATTCGCGTAATTTGCGAAAAACGTTGATTTTTTAGGTGAGAATCACGTTGTTATTTGAGTGTTTGACTGGGGAGAATATTCAGGACTTTAATAAGTATTGGGGCATAACGATCAGGGTTGTACCTTCGCGTTGAACGATACAAACGGTCTCGTTAGCGTTGATGCTAATGGTTTCGTCGGCGCATCTGGCTCGCCATGAGTTGCCTTCGTAAAGGACTCTGCCGGGTTTGCCGGGGGCGATCGCCGTGAGTGTTTCCCCTTCTGTATCATCGCTGAGGGTTCTGGTGGCGGTGCGGGGCGTGAAAAAACGGCGGGAGGCAATCACGGCAACGGTGGACAGCACAACCCAAAGGGCAATTTGCAGATTGAGAGTGATAGGTAGAACAGAGGCGATCACCGCGACCCCAAGCGCCGCAAGACCCGTCATGAAAGCGGAGAACGCAGTCGGGAAAAAAAATTCTAGGGAACATAGCCCACCGCCGATGATTAGCCAGATTAATACCGGATTGCTCATTTCTATTTTCCTTGGGCTAAGAATCCTGTGATGACATACATCAATACGTAACAGCCACCCCAGATTTCGTTAAATTGGGTGTAGATTTAATCATAGCTTGACCGCTTTAGGCAGGATGCTGTGATTCCTTCCTAATGCCTGTGCTGTAATGTTTCGTTAGCTTTATGCCTCTTTCTCCTATGACGATGACTCCATTTTTACGGGCATCTGGTTCCCTCGCGCTGCATTTTCAAATTAACGATCTTGTTGGCGATCGCTATCAAGTCATTGCGCCACAAATTTGGCAAGACACGAAACCAGAACTCCCACCAGAATGCGAGCACCCAAACGCGGCGGCCAAGCTGTACGGCAAAGCGTATCACCGTAAACTTCATATTCCTTGTGTGTATGACATTTGCCAATTACCAGAAGGCGAGTTGTTGCTGCTCGACAATATCCCCATCACAGAAGCAGGCGATCTATTACCTGCGCTTAGCTCGATTTGGGTGGACAGTTCCCCTCTGCGCCAACTCTATTGGCTGTGGCAAATTCTTGATCTTTGGGAAGATTTACAGGCGATAAAAGCGGTATCGAGTATTTTGCTCCTTGAAAATGTGCGCATTGACGGCTGGCGGATTCGGATTATGGAGCTGATCGAAGATCCGGCTAATACAACAATTACGTTAAAAAATGTGGCTGAAAGCTGGCGATCGCTGCAAACTCGTAGCAGTCAACCTATCCGCGAAGAATTAGGCGCAGTTCTCAGCACATTAGAAACCCCAGAAGTAGATCTCAAAGACGTTCAAACCCAGCTCAACATCTTATTAATCGAACAGTCTAGTCAACAGCTTTTACGTATCAAAGTCACGAGCGCGACCGATACAGGCGAAGAGCCAGAGATCAACGAAGACAGCCATTACCCGACTGAGAAGGATCAAGAATCCAGCGATTTAGCAAATCATTTACTCATGGTTTGTGACGGCATTGCAGGGCATGAAGGGGGAGATGTCGCGAGTCAACTTGTGATTCAATCTCTCAAATTGCAATTGTCAGGGTTATTGACAGAGCTAAATACTGCGGAAGGAATTTTGCCGCCCCACGTGGTGAAACAACAATTGGCGGCTTATATTCGGGTTGCTAATAATGTGATTTCGGCTCGTAATGATGAGCAGGGTCGAGCGTCTCGTAAGCGTATGGCCACAACTTTGACGCTGGCGTTGCAGTTGCCTCAAAAGTTAAACGAAGATGATTCGGGTATTGGCAATAGTCATGAGCTGTACATCGCGAATGTTGGGGATAGTCGTGCGTATTGGCTGACAGAAACAAAATGTCTGTGCTTGACGGTCGATGATGATGTGGTGACGCGGGAAGTGCAGGCGGGGCGCAGTGTGTATCGCCATGCTCAACAACGGGTTGATGCGGAGGCGATTACTCAAGCTTTGGGGACGCGGGAGGGCGACGCGCTACACCCAACAATTCAGCGGTTTATCCTTGATGAAGATGGGGTTTTACTAGTTTGTTCAGATGGTCTGAGTGATAATGACTTCCTTAATGAAAATTGGCGTACTTTTGCACCAATAATTATTCAGGAGCGTCTAACGCCACCGATGATGCTGAAGGCTTTAATGGATCAGGCGATCGCCAAAAACACTCACGATAATATTTCAGCGGCGATCGCCTTTTATGGCATCACTCCCCAGCACCCCGTTGTCATCAATGCAGGTGAATTAGCCACAACTAGCGCCGAAGTAGACCAATTAGTCTTTGAGCCTTTGCCTGCTGTCACAAAAGAACTAGCCGAAGCTGAACCTCAGGCTGAAATAGTCAAAGCAAGCGAACCCGCAGAAATTGAAGAGGCAGAAGCAGAAAAATCTCAATCGTCATCGCTTATTTTAATTGCCCTCGGTTTGGGCGCGTTGCTAATCGTCACCGCTGCTGTTGCCCTTGGTTTTGACTGGTTTGTCCGCCGTAATGAGCAGCCCACACCACCGCCAAGTCTGCCGGAAACAGAACAACCCACTGACGCGAATTAAGACAAATCAGACTGGAGAAAATAAGCAATTTTATCCGCACTTTCGGGGATGCCCAATGCAGCGGCTTGCTCTGACATTGCTTGTCGTTTTTCTGGTGATTGAATCAGCTCTAAAACCATTTCTGCAAGGGCGGTTGGCTCCACATGATTTTGCTGCACTAACAAACTAGCTCCCCGCTTCGCAAAAACTTGTGCGTTCAAAGTTTGGTGGTCTTCAGCGGCGTAGGGATAAGGAATTAATAATGATGGCGTTTTTGTAATGGTTAATTCGGTCAGGGCACTCGCTCCAGAACGGCTAATCACAAAATCAGCCCGTTGCAACAAAGGCGCAATTTCATGAGAGAAAGGCATAGACAGATAATTGGCGTCCTGAAATGTATCGACATCTGGATCATTTTTGCCCGTGATGTGAATGATAAAAGCGCCTGCCTCGATCCATTGCGCTGCGCATTGCCGGACTAACTGATTTAAGCCAACAGCGCCTTGAGAACCGCCCATCGCTAAAATCACAAATTTATCTGTGGGAATATCGAGTTCTAGCGGTTGGGGTGAAAGAAATTCTTCGCGGACTGGCGTACCGAGATGAACGGTATTGGCGTCGGGCAAATATTCGGCGGAGTCTTGAAAGCCAACAATCAATGCGGTGGCGTATTTACCGAGTAGGCGGGTGACTTTGCCGGGTAAAACATTGGATTCGTGGAGGATGACCGGAATGCCTTGGAGTTTTGCGGCGAGGATGGCGGGCGCGGCGATATAACCGCCAGTGGTGAAAATAAGATCGATTTTTCTTTTTTTGAGGAGCTTTTTAGTTTGAAAAATAGAGCTTAATAACTGGAAGCCATTGAGTACTTTGCGTAATGGATTGCCTTGTAAGCCTTTTGCGGTGGTGATATGCAGCGGATATTCTTTAGGGATAAGAGTTGTTTCGAGGCGATCGCTGACACCGAGCCATTCGATCTCACAGTCGGTTAGTTTTTGGGCCACAGCCAAAGCGGGGAATAGATGTCCACCAGTACCGCTTGCTGCAATTAAAATTCGAGTCATCGCCACATTTTCAGTCGTTTTTCGTCTCAGGTTTTAGAATAGACTAAACCTCCGACCAGATCGAGGTTATCTTCATCCGATTCAAGGAGTGACACGGGATTTATGGGTTATTGGCATTCTTTTAAGCATTTTTCTCTCATGGCGATCGCCGCGACAACGGTCACCCTCAGCACTGGTCTCGCCGCCCATGCAAAAACTCCCGATACGGCTCCTGAAACTCTGACTAGCCTTTTGACAGAATTGGATACAGCGGCGAATGAACATCAACTAGAAGCGCTACTCGATCTATACAGCCCAGAGTTTATGCACTCCGATGGCTTGGATAAAGCAGAGTACAGTACGTTTCTTTCTGAGCTGTGGGTAGACTATCCTCGCATGTCTTATGACACCAAGTTGGTTAGTTGGGAGCAGGATGGCGATCGCCTGATTGCCGAGACCATGACGACTATTCGCGGTATTAAAAAAGACGCAGGACGCTGGTCGCACCTCACCAGTACGATGCGTACCCAACAGACTTTTGCGAATAATCAGCTGATTGAACAAGAAATTTTATCCGAATCCTCAGAGCTAACCAGTGGTGACAATCCCCCCGTTGTTCGTGTCATTATTCCAGAAACTGTTGCACCGAAAGAAGACTTTGGCTTTGACGTAATTGTGAATGACCCCCTCGGTGACGAGATTCTCCTTGGTGGTGCGCTAGAAGAAATTATCGGCTCAAAAACCTACGCCGATCCAGAAGCATTTGAGCTAGATATCTTGCCTTCTGGCGGGATCTTTAAACGTGTTGAAGCCCCTGAAGAAACGGGCGATGTCTGGTACTCGGCCATCATTGTTCGTAGCGACGGTATTACTCTCATTTCTCGTCGTGTCAAAGTGCAAGAAAGCTAGGATTCTACTTTTTAAGACTTTTTGAGCGAACTTGAATTTTGTAAAACCCGTAGTATTTTTAAATGCTGCGGGTTTTTTGCTGGCTGAAAAAGAGCGATATAGCAGGCGATCGCCACCCTCTGTCCAGTCTTAATTCAGAAGCACAGACCATAAGTTTTCCTAACAGTTTTTATGAGACTTCGACGCCATATCCATCAAAAATAATCAACTAAACCAAGAATTATTTCCCAGAAAATAGGGATCAATTTGGTATGATGCTGAAACTCTCAACATTTCTACACATAGAAAGTTACAACTCATGGCAACACAATTCCCATGGTTGACGGCACTCATTGCCCTGCCAGCTATATCCGCTTTACTGATCCCCATTCTTCCCGACAAAGAAGGTAAAACAGTGCGGTGGTTTGCGCTGATTGTCGGCTTAGTCGAATTTGCGCTGATGTGTTTTGTCTTTTGGCGACACTTTGACCCCCAAAACGCTGGCTTCCAGCTTGCCGAAAGTTATACATGGATTGCGCCACTGGGTATCAGTTGGAGTGTCGCGGTTGATGGCATTTCTGTACCATTGGTTTTGCTAGCCGGATTTGTAACGACTCTATCGATGTTTTCGGCGTGGCAAGTGGATCGCCGTCCCAAGCTTTTTTATGCATTGATGCTGCTGTTGTATTCAGCGCAAATCGGTGTTTTCGTCGCCAAAGACTTATTTCTCTTTTTCCTCATGTGGGAAGTTGAGCTAATTCCGGTTTACCTGCTCGTCTGTATTTGGGGTGGTAAACGTCGGCGTTATGCGGCAATGAAATTTTTGATCTACACGGCTGCGGCCTCGATCTTTATTTTGATCGCCGGCCTTGCCCTGAGCCTGAATTTACCCACTGGCCCTAATTTTGATTTCTCGGCGATCGCCGCCCATCAGTTCCCCCTCGATTTACAACTGTGGCTCTATGCCGGATTGCTCATTGCCTTTGGTGTGAAGCTCGCTATTTTCCCATTACATACATGGCTGCCCGATGCCCACGGTGAAGCTTCGTCTCCTATTTCTATGCTCCTCGCGGGTGTTTTGCTAAAAATGGGCGGTTATGGGTTGATGCGTTTTAACCTCGAACTGTTACCCGATGCCCACGCTTATTTCGCGCCAGTGCTTGTGATTTTGGGCGTTGTCAATATTGTGTACGGCGGTTTTAGTTCCTTTGGCCAAACCAATATGAAACGGCGTTTGGCGTATTCGTCAATTTCTCACATGGGATTTGTGTTGATCGGCATCGCCTCCTTCACTGACCTCGGCATCAACGGCGCAATGCTACAAATGTTGTCCCACGGCTTGATTGCTTCCGTGCTCTTCTTCCTAGCAGGTGTCACTTACGACCGCACCAAAACTATGGTTCTTGCCGATATTGGCGGTTTAGGTTTGGTAATGCCCAAGGTTTTTGCCCTCTTTACGATTGGTGCTTTTGCTTCCCTCGCACTCCCCGGTATGAGTGGTTTTGTCGGTGAAATATCAATCTTTTTGGGCTTAGCTTCTAGCGACACCTATAGCTCAGGATTCCGAGTAATCACTATATTTTTGTCTGCGGTGGGTGTGATTTTAACGCCGATTTATTTGCTCTCGATGCTACGGGAAATCTTCTACAAAAAAGACCTTGATATGAGCTGTGATCTTGTGCCGATTGGGAAAAATATCACGCTTGTGAAAAGTAACGATGAACCGGCTTGTTTTGGTAATGACTGTGTGTTGCCGATGGATGCTATTTATGAAGATGCTCGTCCTCGTGAAATTTTTATCGCTAGCTGTTTCACTGTACTGATTATTTTGGTGGGCCTTTATCCCAAATCTTTGATGCAAATGTACGACGCAAAAACTCAGGCGCTGAACACCACGGTTAGCCAAGCTCAATTGGCTCAAACTCAAGCTAAAAGTCAGACTGTTGCTGTTCTCAGTGATTTCTAAATTGACTGCTTTAGTTTATGGTCAGGGTAATTGCATCAAAATTTGTGATTCAGCTCACACACTCGCACAACCGTTGAAGAGCGAGTCTTTCAGCACGAGCAGAAATTCTAGTGGTATGGATTTTGGTTATTTGTCATCTAGTTTAAGACTTTCTCAAATAAGGAGAAAAACCCTGAAACCCCAGCCACACAATAAGTTCACGACAAACATGTTTTGTCCACTATTTTTTTTGATGTGATCGCCCTAGACCATTACCATTCCCATTGCTGTACTGCTAGAGTGGCAATTGATTATGTAAATTTAGGGCGATCGCCAGCAATACATTTCCTGTCAAAATGAAACTTCATTGGCATTCTCTTACAAAGTCAAGACGTGTTCAATACATCTTATGAGTGACGACAAAAACGTGTGTACATTTGAAGTACAAATATACTTTAAAGCCTTGCTAAGAAGAGTTTATAAATGGCTTAGCTGAAATTGTTGTTACTTTAATGGCAAATAGATACAGCTTTTTTTTGAGCATTCTATTGACCTAATTCATGACGCAACAGCATAGTGTTATTCTGTTAACTCTATATTCAACACTAGCTCAGCAAGTAAGCTGAATCAGGCATAAATTATGGTTTTATCTCGACCTGTTGTTCAGAATAATCCAATCCTTACGATTCGTTGAATTAATACAGAAATAGAAGGAAATATTGGTCCAGACCTAAAATTCACCTTGCAGGTTACCCCTGAAAAAATAGTTAGGGGTCGTGTCAAGGAAGAAAATACTGATGGTGGTATTCAAGAGTATGATAAGTGCCTCTTCCAAAAGCCCATAATAGGTTTCGCCTTAGAGCGCCCTTATAATTACACAATTCAGCTTACCGTTGAGGAAGAAGATCCTGTCAACTCACATGGACCTATCGCCTTTGAACATTCATTCAATGTAAAAGTACCTCTTGTGAGTGATTCCACGGTTGATTTGTTGCCCGGCAATGAAGCGATAGAGCCGATTATTCATGAAGCGACAGACTATGATGGCCCGAGATTTGGGACAAGAAATGCGCGTTTCTCATTTAATTGTCGGTGGTACTTAACCGCCAATATTTCTGATACTATTTTTTATATTGCCTCGGAAATGGACATCAATAAAGATTCCGTTGAAGTCCTCATTATCAAAAGCTTAAACCGTATGGCAAAAGAGGATTTTGAGTCTGTTTGGCTGAAAGCAATAGTACCTTTTTTCTCGCCTTTGTTTGCTTTTGACGAACTTATGAAAGGTCTTGCTTACGTATATTGGGCTTGGCTAGTCAAACCTGACGGAAAGTGGGATCATAAGCCATCAATAACCCCAACATTGGGGCTATATAGTCTTGATGCACCTCAAGGAAAACAATACTTAAATGATATTTGGTCTAATATGCATTATGGCTACATCGGTAAAGTCGCAGGATTTACTGAAAAGGAGTTAATCGGTGGTGCAGGTTTAGCTCAGGTTATCGACAACTTAATAGAAGCATCAAAGAAAGATTTTAATCGATTAATTGGCATTGCTAATGATATTGTTTCCCTAGATCCAGACAAAGCTTGGAATGCTTTACGTGACCTAATCACTGATACAGATATTCAGGAAGTACTGACACAAGTTTACGAGAGATTTCGCCAAGAAGGTATCCTAGGATTAGATAACAACGATGACTCAGGCTCAGTTTTATTAGGCTCTGATCGCTTATATGACGAGTATGCAGATGGCTTTGTCAACAATGAAAGTAGTAGAGAATTTATTCTTGGCATCGTCAGAAGACGTCGTAAATATTCTCCTAATTCTCAATTAAAACGAGAGGCTCCAGAAGGTATTTGCTCCATCTAAGAGCCTATTTATAAAGTAAAA